>CAZRFF010000067.1:0-9408 GCA_964599265.1 uncultured Simplicispira sp.
ACCCTGGTGGTGTATGCCAAGACGGAGCCGGAATTGGGCGCCCGTGGTGTGACGGCGTTTTTGATTGAGAAAGGCATGAAGGGTTTTTCCATCGCGCAAAAGCTGGATAAGTTGGGCATGCGCGGCAGCCACACGGGCGAATTGGTGTTTGAGAACGTGGAAGTGCCCGCGGAGAACGTATTGGGCACCGTCAATGGTGGGGCCAAGGTGCTGATGAGCGGTCTGGATTACGAGCGCGCTGTGCTCTCGGGCGGGCCGCTGGGTATCATGCAGGCGGTGATGGACAACGTGGTGCCTTACATCCACGACCGCAAGCAGTTTGGCCAGAGCATTGGGGAGTTTCAGCTCATCCAGGGCAAGGTGGCCGATATGTACACCGTGCTGCAGGCGGCGCGCAGCTTTGCCTACACCGTGGCCAAAAACCTGGACATGCTGGGCACGGAGCATGTGCGCCAGGTGCGCAAAGACTGCGCCAGCGTGATTTTGTGGACGGCAGAGAAGGCCACCTGGATGGCGGGTGAGGGCGTGCAGGTTTTTGGTGGCAATGGCTACATCAACGAGTACCCGCTGGGCCGCTTGTGGCGCGATGCCAAGCTGTATGAAATTGGCGCGGGCACGAGTGAAATCCGCCGCATGCTGATTGGCCGCGAATTGTTTGCCGAAACCTGCTAAAACGGCGGCAAGCCCCTGTATCCCAACCCCACAGAAAGTCCCCATGGCCATCAATTCCATCGAAGACCTGTTTGTCCACAACCGTGAATGGGCGGCGCAGATGGAGCGTGAGCGCCCGGGTTTTTTCACGGGCTTGATGTCGCAGCAAAAACCCAAGTACATGTGGATCGGCTGCTCTGACAGCCGCGTGCCGGCCAACCAGATCACGGGCCTGGATCCAGGCGAGGTCTTTGTGCACCGCAATGTGGCCAATGTGGTGGTGCCTACCGATCTGAACTGCCTCTCGACCATTCAATATGCGGTAGACCAGCTCCATGTGGAGCACATGATGGTGGTGGGGCATTACGGTTGTGGTGGGGTGTTGGCGGCGCTGGAGGATATTCGCGTGGGGCTGGCGGACAACTGGATCCGCCATGTGAAGGATGTGCGCGACCGCCACCGTGAACTGCTGGCTGCCACGCCCCCTGCCAAGCGGCACGATGTGCTGTGCGAGCTCAATGTGATCGAGCAGGTCATCAATATTGCCCACACGACGGTGATGCAGGATGCCTGGGCGCGGGGGCAAAAGGTGCATTTGCATGGCTGGTGCTACGGTCTCAAGGATGGTCTCATCAACAACCTGCACATGACGGTGGCGGGCAGCGAGGGTTTGGATTCGCTTTACAAGGCCGCTGTGGCGGGGGTGGTGGCCGAGCGGCGCTAAAGTAAGGGGTTTTTTTCGCTTTTACCCTGATCTACCCATGTTCCCTCAGCGCCTTGATGCCCCCCAAGCCTACGATATCGCCAAGGCGATGGTGGATGGCTTTAACCGCCACTATCGCCTGTTCCGCACCGAGTCGGCGCGCGCCAAGCACCGTTTTGAAACGGCCGACTGGCATGGCCAGCAGCGGGCCCAGCGGGAACGCATCGAGTTTTATGACTTGCGGGTCAAGGAATGCACGCGGCGGCTGGAGAAGGAATTCAAGGCGGGTGAGCAATCCATGGAGGTGTGGCACCAGGTCAAGCTGCACTACATCGGCCTTTTGGTGAACCACCAGCAGCCGGAGTTGGCGGAGACTTTCTTCAACTCGGTGACCACCAAAATCTTGCACCGCACGCACTTCCACAACGATTTCATCTTTGTGTGGCCGGCGGTGAGTACCGAGTACATCGAGAACGAGCAGCCTGGGGCGCGGCCTACGTTCCGCGCCTACTATCCCCAGCGGGAAACGTTGTTTGAAACGCTGGTTTCCATCATTGAAAATTTTGACCTGCAGTGCGATTTTGCCGATTTGCCGCAGGACATGCGCCATGTGGTGGGGGCCATGCAGATCAAGCTGGACAAGGTGCGGCTGCGTGCCAATTTCCAGATCCAGGTGCTCTCCAGCCTGTTCTTTCGCAACAAGGGCGCCTATGTGGTGGGCAAGATCATCAACGGCTTTAACGAGGTGCCGTTTGCCCTCCCCATTTTGCACAATGAAGAAGGCAAGCTGTACATCGACGCAGCGCTGTTTGGCGAAGATGATTTGCAGATGCTGTTTTCGTTTGCGCGGGCCTATTTCATGGTGGACATGGAAATCCCCAGCGCTTACGTGCAGTTTTTGCGCAGCCTGATGCCGCGCAAGCCGCGCACCGAGCTTTACAACGCACTGGGCCTGGCCAAGCAGGGCAAGTCGCTGTTTTACCGCGACTTTCTCTACCACTTGCGCAATTCGACCGACAAATTCCGTATTGCGCCGGGCATCAAAGGCATGGTGATGCTGGTGTTTGACCTGCCCAGCTTTCCGTTCGTTTTCAAGCTCATCAAAGACTATTACCCGCCGCAAAAGGACACCACGCGCGAGCAGATCCAGAGCAAGTACCAGCTCGTCAAGCACCACGACCGCGTGGGCCGCATGGCCGATACGCTGGAGTACAGCCTGGTGGCCTTTCCACGCGAGCGCTTTGACGATGAGCTGATTGCCGAGATCCAGAAATTCGCCCCCAGCCAACTGGAGATCAGCGACCGCGATGGCGATGGCAAGCAGGAGGTGATCATCCAGCACCTCTACATCGAGCGGCGCATGATTCCGCTCAATATCTACCTGCAGGAGTGCTTTGACACCGGTTTGCAAGATCCGCGGGCGCGCCAGCAGATGGAAAACAGTGTGATCGAGTACGGCAATGCCATCAAGGACCTGGTGGCGGCCAATATTTTTCCGGGCGATATGCTGTGGAAGAACTTTGGCGTTACGCGCAATGGCAAGGTCGTGTTCTACGACTACGACGAGATTGAATATTTGACCGATTGCAACTTCCGCCGTGTGCCTGCGCCGCGCAATGAAGAAGACGAGCTCAGTGGTGAGATTTGGTATTCGGTGGGCAAGAACGATGTGTTCCCCGAAACCTTTGGCCCGTTTTTGCTGGGCAACGATGCGGTGCGTGCTGTCTTCATGCAGCACCACGCCGATCTGCTGGATGTGGAGTTCTGGCAGACGCACAAGGAGCGCATCCAGGCGGGCTATGTGTACGACGTTTTCCCTTACGACGTGAGCCGGCGTTTTGTGCACACGCACGAGGCGCAGGGCATTTGATTTTTTGGTTCCATTCTTGATTCAGGAGGTTTCCCATGTCTGCATCCCAAGACCCCATCGTCATCGTCGGCGCGGCGCGCACGCCCATGGGCGGGTTTCAGGGCGATTTTTCCGATCTGGCCGCACACGACCTGGGCGGCGCGGCCATCAAGGCGGCTGTTGAACGCGCCGGTGTGGCGCCCGAAAAGGTCGATGAAGTGTTGTTTGGCAACTGCCTGATGGCCGGCCTGGGCCAGGCGCCTGCACGCCAGGCGGGCTTCAAGGGCGGCCTGCCGCGCAGCACTGGGGCGGTGACGCTTTCCAAAATGTGCGGCGCTGGCATGGAGGCCACCATCCTGGCGCACGACCAACTGGTGGCTGGCAGCCGCGATGTGATGGTCTCGGGCGGCATGGAGAGCATGACCAATGCCCCCTACCTGCTCAAGAAGGGCCGTGGCGGCTACCGCATGGGCCACGACAAGGTGTTCGACCACATGATGCTCGATGGCCTGGAAGACGCTTACGAGGCGGGCCGCTCCATGGGGACTTTTGGCGAGGATTGCGCTGCCAAGTACCAGTTCACGCGCGAGCAGCAAGACGCCTTTGCCATGGCCAGCGTGCAGCGTGCGCAGGATGCCATCAACTCCGGTGCGTTCAAGGCCGAAATTGCCCCCGTCACCTTCACCACCCGCAAGGGCGAGGTGACTGTGTCGCAGGACGAGGGCCCGCTGAAGATCCGCCTGGACAAAATCCCTACGCTCAAGCCTGCGTTCAAGAAGGACGGCACCATTACAGCCGCTGCCAGTTCCAGCATCAACGATGGTGCCGCCGCCCTGGTGCTGATGCGCGCATCCACCGCTTCGGCCCTGGGCTGCAAGCCGCTGGCGCGCATCGTCGCCCACGCCACGCATGCGCAGGAGCCTGAATGGTTCACCACGGCCCCCGTGGGCGCTACCGAAAAGGCCTTGAAGAAGGCCGGATGGAAGGCCGAGGACGTGGATCTGTGGGAAATCAACGAGGCCTTTGCCGTCGTGCCCATGGCGCTGATGCACGACCTGAAGGTGCCGCACGACAAGGTCAACGTGAACGGCGGCGCCTGCGCGCTGGGCCACCCCATTGGCGCCAGCGGCGCGCGCATTCTGGTGACCTTGCTGCACGCGCTGCAGGCGCGCGGCAAGAAGAAGGGTCTGGCCACGCTGTGCATTGGCGGGGGCGAGGCCACGGCGATGGCGATTGAATTGCTGTAATCGTCAAATACTACAAAAATAAGAGCTGCTGGCGCTTGGTGGACGGGCGCTAGCGGCTTATTTTCTTTGAATGGAGACACCATGCTGCTGACCCAAGACCAGGAAATGGTCCGCGATGCCGTGCGCGATTTCGTGCGCGAGCAGATCACCCCCCACGCTGCGCGTTGGGACAAGGAGCACCACTTTCCGCGCGACGTGCACCAGGGCCTGGCGGCGCTGGGTGCTTACGGCATCTGCGTGCCCGAAGACCTGGGTGGCGCGGGGCTGGATTATTTGACGCTGGCGCTGGTGCTGGAGGAGATCGCGGCGGGTGATGGCGGCACCAGCACGGCCATCAGCGTAACCAACTGCCCGGTCAACGCCATTCTCATGCGCTACGGCAATGCGCAGCAAAAGCAGCAGTGGCTTGGCCCTTTGGCGCGTGGCGAAATGCTGGGGGCCTTCTGCCTGACCGAGCCGCATGTGGGCTCGGACGCTTCGGCGCTGCGCACCACGGCGGTGAAAGAGGGTGACGGGTACGCCATCAACGGCGTCAAGCAGTTCATCACCAGCGGCAAAAATGGCCATGTCGCCATTGTCATTGCCGTGACCGACAAGGGCGCGGGCAAAAAAGGCATGAGCGCCTTCCTGGTGCCTACAAACACCCCTGGCTACGTGGTGGCGCGGCTGGAAGACAAGCTCGGCCAGCACAGCAGCGACACGGCGCAGATCAATTTTGACAATTGCCGCATTCCGGCAGAGAGCCTGATCGGCAAGGAAGGCGAGGGCTACAAGATCGCCCTGGGGGCACTCGAAGGGGGGCGCATAGGCATTGCCGCGCAGAGCGTGGGCATGGCGCGGGCGGCGTTTGAGGCGGCGCTGGCGTATTCCAAAGAGCGCGAGAGCTTTGGACAGCCCATCTTCAACCACCAGGCGGTGGGTTTTCGGCTGGCCGATTGCGCCACGCAGATCGAGGCGGCGCGCCAGCTTATCTGGCATGCCGCCGCGCTGCGCGACGCAGGTCTGCCCTGCCTGAAGGAGGCGGCCATGGCCAAGCTCTTCGCCAGTGAAATGGCCGAGCGGGTGTGCAGCGCAGCCATTCAGACGTTGGGTGGCTATGGGGTGGTGGGTGACTTTCCGGTGGAACGCATCTACCGCGACGTGCGCGTGTGCCAGATTTACGAGGGCACCAGCGACGTGCAGAAGATCATCATCCAGCGCGCGCTGGCGTAAATTCGGGCGTTTCGCCACACCCAAGAAGGAGTCAGCACCATGCAACGTCGCCATTTCAACCAAGTGGGCCTGGGCGCCCTGCTGCTGGCCGCCTGGCAGCAGGCCCATGCCTTGTCGCTGGGCAGTCTGTCCAACGCCGACGCCACCAGCGGCGTCAAGGCCGCGCTCGCCAAGGGGGCCGAGGCGGCGGTGGGCCTGCTGGGCCGCACCGACGGCTTTCTGGGCAACCCCCAGGTGCGCATCCCCCTGCCGGGGCAACTGGAGGACGCCGCCAGGCTGCTGCGCAAGTTCGGCCAGGGTAAGCGCATCGACGAGCTGGTCACCACCATCAACCGCGCCGCCGAAGCGGCGGTGCCCATGGGCAAGGACTTGCTGGTGGGTGCCGTGCAGAACATGACGGTGGCCGACGCCAAGAACATCCTCACCGGGGACGACACGTCCGTCACTACCTTCTTTGCCGACAAGACGCGCGCGCCGCTCGGTGAGCGCTTCCTGCCCGTGGTGAACGAGGCCACCGAGAAGGTGGGGCTCACGCAGCAGTACAACAGCTTTGCGGGCAAGGCCGCCAGCTTCGGCCTGGTCAAGAAGGAAGACGCCAACTTGGCGCAGTACGTGACGGGCAAGACGCTGGACGGCCTGTACTTCATGATCGGCGAAGAGGAAAAGAAGATCCGCCAGGATCCCGTGGGCACGGGCAGTGACATTCTGAAGAAAGTCTTCGGCACGCTGAAATGAGCGCCGTGCCGTGCCCTTGCGGCCGGGCCGCGCCGCTGGCGGCCTGCTGCGGCCGCTACATCGACGCGGCGGACACCGCGCCCGATGCCGAAAGCCTTATGCGCTCACGCTACACCGCCTTCGTGCTGCAGCGCGCCGACTACCTCCTGGCCACCTGGCACGCCAGCACGCGGCCTGCGTCGCTGGATTTCGACGCGGGCGCGAAGTGGCTGGGGCTGGAGGTGCGCAGCCGCCGCGCCACGGGTGAGGGCCGGGCCGAGGTGGAGTTCGTCGCCCGCTACCGCGTGAACGGCCGCGCCGTGCGCCTGCATGAAAACAGCCGCTTCGTGTGCGAGGAAGGCCGCTGGTTCTATGTGGATGGCGACTTTCCCATATCTCAAAAAATCTAAGCCAAATCTGCCTCCGGCGCTTATGTAAAAAGCGCTAATAGCTATGAAATTCGAAGCAATCTTGTTTGACTGCGACGGCGTGCTGGTAGACAGCGAGCCCATTACCAACGGCGTCTTGCGCGACATGCTCGAAGAATCGGGCTGGGCGCTGTCCGCCGCTGAATGCATGCACCTGTTCATCGGCAAGACGGTGCGCAGCGAGGCCGCGCGCATCGAGGTCCATACGGGCAGGCCGCTGACAGACGCCTGGATGGCCGCGTTTTACGAACGCCGCAATGTGCGGCTGGAAGCGGAGTTACAGGCGATTGCGGGTGCGGTGGACGCTGTGCGCGCTGTGCATGTCAACCTTCAGGGCCGCATTGCCTGTGCCTCGGGGGCAGACCGCTACAAGGTGGAAATGCAGTTGGCCAAAGTGGGCCTGGCACCGTATTTTGCCGGGCGGGTGTTCAGCGGGCATGAGATGCCGCGCACCAAGCCTGCGCCCGATGTGTACCTGGCTGCTGCAGCCGCATTGGGCGTGCCGCCCATGCGCTGCCTGGTGGTGGAAGACACGGTGACCGGGGTGGCCGCGGGCGTGGCGGCTGGAGCCACGGTGTTCGCCTACGCGCCGCAGGACGACGGCGCCCCGCTGCGGGCAGCGGGCGCGGTGCAGGTGTTCCGCAGCATGGCGGAACTGCCTGCGTTGTTGGGCTGCTGAACGGCCGGACAGGGTGCGCGAATGTCCCGCCGAGGTGTGGCGGGAGGTGCTTCATTCCTGAACACCTGGCGGGTGCCGTGGTTCGTATGTGCGCACTGCCGGGTCGTTTGGCGGGGCGGATGGGTTGGCATGGATGTTGCCCCATGTGGGGCAAATCACAGCACCCATGAATGGAAAGGTCCCCCGTGCGCAACGTCTTCCTCCTTGCCTCTTTGTGGATGGCTGCCGCCGCCGTCCATGCCTCGAACGATCTGGCTGCGGCAGCAGATATCGCCAAGGCCAACGGCTGCTATAGCTGCCATTCCGCCACCGAGAAAATCGTCGGCCCCGCCTTCAGCTCGGTGGCCGAGAAGTACGCCAGCGATAAGGACGCCGTGGCCACGCTGGCGCAGTCCATCCAGATGGGCTCCAAGGGCAAGTGGGGGCGGGCGCCCATGCCCGCGCATTCCAGCCTGAGCGCGCAGGACCTCCAACTGCTGGCCCGCATGGTGCTCAGCACCAAACCCTGAGCCGCGCCATGACCGCAGTGCATCCACGCACCTTGCTCGGGGCGGCCCGGGTCACGCTGCAGCCGGCCGCCGATGTGCGAGGCCGGCACCTGCAGGCCCAGGCGGCCTGCTTGCTGGGTGACTACGAACGCGCGCGCTGCCTGTGGGAGGCGTTGGCGCAGGACGGTGACCGCCAGGCGCTGGCGCGGCTGGCGGAGCTGGCGCGGCGCGGGCAGGCGTGCGCTGCTGCCCCGGTGTTCAGCGGTCCCAGATATCTGCGCTGATCGCTGCGTACCAGGCCGCGCCATGGCGCGCCTCGGCGGCGCGGTGCGCGGCCGGGGCGTCCAGCGGGCTCACGCCCACGCTGTGGGGCAGCTCGGCCAGGCGCCCGTCCAGCGCCCGGTACACGCCCGCCACGGAAATGCCGTAGCCCGGCGCCAGCAGGCTGTAGCAGGTGTTCGCATACCAGGCCGTGGGCGCGGCCTGGCCGGCCTGGTCGGCGGCCAGCGCGGCAGCCACCACCTTGCCCTGGTTGTTGGCGGCGAAACCGGACTTCGGGATGGGGCCGGCCAGGGCCGCGTCGCCCAGCACGTGGATGCCGTCCACTTGCCGCGATGCGAAGTTGTCTGCGCGCACCGGCGCCCAGCCGTTGGCATCGAGCACGCCCGCGCGCTCGGCGATCAGTCCGGCCTTCTGTGGCGGGATGACGTTGAGCACGTCGGCCCGGTGGAGCGCGCCGAAAGCCGTCTCCACCTCGCGCCTGTGCGCATCCACGCGCACCACCTGGCCGTCGTGCGCCAGGCTGATCCATTCGAGCATGCCGCCGTACAGCGCTTTCCATCCTTGCAGGAACAGCTCCTTCTTCGAGAAGTTGTTCTTCGCGTCCAGCAACAGCAGCTTGCTGCGCGGCTTGTGCCGGCGCAGGTAGTGCGCCACCAGGCTGGCCCGCTCGTAAGGGCCCGGCGGGCAGCGGAAGGGGTTGTCGGGAATCACCATCACGAACACGCCGCCGTCGGGCATGGCCTGCAACTGGCGGCGCAGCAGCAGTGTCTGCGCGCCCGCTTTCCAGGCGTGGGGTGCCAGTTCGGCGGCGGCCTGGCCGTAGCCTTCGAGCGCCCCCCAGCGCATGTCCACGCCGGGTGAAAGCACGAGCCGGTCCCAGTACAGATCCTGGCCCGTGTGCAGGCGCACGCAGCGCCGCTGGCTGTCCACGTCCTCGGCCAGGGCGTGCACGACACGCACGCCCGCGGCGCGCAGGCCATCGTAGCCGTGGCTGATGCTGCCCCAACTGCGCAGCCCGGCCAGGTAGTGGTTGGAAAAAGGGCAGGTGACGAAGTGCGCCGCGGGCTCGACCAGGGTGACCTGGGCCTGCGGCGCCCAGGCGCGCAGGTAGCGGGCCACCGTGGCGCCGCCAAAGCCCCCGCCGACCACCACCAC
>CAZRFF010000068.1:0-9342 GCA_964599265.1 uncultured Simplicispira sp.
AAGGCCATCGAAGCCCCCCTGCGCGAAATCGTTTACAACGCCGGCGAAGAAAGCTCGGTGGTGGTCAACGCCGTGCTGGCCGGCAAGGGCAACTACGGCTACAACGCCGCCAACGGCACCTATGGCGACATGATCGAGATGGGCATTCTGGACCCCACCAAGGTCACCCGCACCGCCCTGCAAAACGCTGCTTCCGTGGCCAGCCTGATGCTGACCACCGAGTGCATGGTCGCTGAAGCGCCCAAGGACGAAGCCGCAGCCCCTGCCATGCCCGACATGGGTGGTATGGGCGGCATGGGCATGTAATCACTGCCTAGCGCACGCACAAAAGGGGCCGCGAAAGCGGCCCTTTTTTTATTTATGACCCCAGTTTTTTTAACAACCCGGCGGTGGAAGCATCCAGCCCCGTGGCATTGCCCGTGCGCAGGCGCTCTTGCAGGTCTTGCGCCAGCTGTTTGCCCAGTTCCACGCCCCATTGGTCAAAACTGTTGATGCCCCAGAGGCAGCCGCTGGCGTACACCCGGTGTTCTTGCAGTGCCACCAGAGCGCCCAGGGATTCGGGGGTGAGGGCATCCAGCAACAAAAAAGTGCTGGGCCGGTTGCCCGGGAAATGGCGGTGCGGGTCTGCGCTGCTGCGCCCCTGCATCAGGGCTTGCGCCTGGGCCAAGGCGTTGGCCAGCAGCATGGCGTGGTGGTGGGCCAGGCCGTGCGTGTAGCGGCGTACGGCCACGATTTCCAATGGCAGCACATCCGTGCCCTGGTGCAGCATTTGGAAGAAGGCGTGCTGGCCATTGCTGCCCGGCTCGCCCCAGAGCACTGGCGCGGTGGCAAACGGCAGGGCACGCCCGGCCTTGTCCACGCGCTTGCCGTTGCTCTCCATTTCCACCTGCTGCCAGTGCGCCGCCAGGCGGCGCAGCCCGGCATGGTAGGGGGCAATGCAGCGGCTGCCAAAGCCGTGGAAGTTGCGGTACCAGAGGTCGAGCAGCGCCAGGCGCACGGGCAGGTTGGCGTGCAGGGGCGCGGTGCGAAAGTGCCCATCCATGGCGTGGGCGCCCGAGAGCATGGAGCGAAAGCCCTGGCTGCCGATGGCGATGGCGATGGGCAGGCCAATGGCCGACCACAGCGAGTAGCGGCCGCCCACCCAGTCCCAAAAGCCAAAGGTCGTCGTAATGTTCCAGACGCGGGCGGCTTCCACGTTGCTGGTGAGACCCACGAAATGCCGGGCCACGTCCTGCCCACCCTGGGCCTGGAACCAATCCAGCGCCGAACGGGCGTTGGCCATGGTTTCTTGGGTGGTGAAGGTTTTGGAGGCCACCAGGAACAGGGTGCTCTCGGGCCGCACGGCGCGCAGCACGCGGCACAGTTCGTGGCCGTCGATGTTGGAGACGAAATGGAAACGCTTGCCCGGCACGCGGAACACCTCCAGCGCCAGCACGGCCATTTGGGGGCCCAGGTCGGAGCCGCCAATGCCGATATTGACCACGTCGGTGATGCGCTCGTCGGCACACACTTGGTCGGCGAAGGCCAGCATGGCGTCCAGCGTGGCGTGCACTTCTTGCAGCGCTGAAGCCACCCAGGGAGCATCGCCTGGCAAGGACAGCCCTGCAGGGCGGCGCAGCAGGGTGTGCATGGCCGCACGGCCTTCGGTGGTGTTGACGCTGTGGCCGCCCAGCAAGGCATCGCGCTGCGGCTCCAGGCCGCAAGACTGCGCCATGCCAAGCAGCAGGGCCTCGGTCTGCCTGTCCCACAGGTTTTTGGACAGGTCGGCAAACACCAGCGGCGCATCTTGGCTGAAATGCGCAAAACGATCGGCATCTTCGGCAAAAGCCTGGCGCAAGTCAAAGCTGTGCCCCTGCGCACCAAAGTGCGCCTGTAGCGCCGCCCACTGCGGCGTTTCATCACAGCGGCGGGGCACGGATGTCAACGCTTGCGCACCACCACGCTGCCCACCGAATACCCGGCGGCAAACGAGCAGATCACGCCCATATCGCCCGCGGCCAGATCATCGCGGTGCTTGTGGAAAGCGATGATGGAGCCGGCCGAGGCGGTGTTGGCGAACTCGTCGAGGATGAGCGGCGCGCGGTCGCGGTCGGCTTCGCCCACCAATTTTTTGATGACGAACTGGTTCATGCCCTCGTTGGCCTGGTGCAGCCAGAAGCGGCGCATGGCGGCGGGCGTGTGGCCCAGTTCTGCCAGGTGGCCCTCGATGTGGGCGGCAGCAATGGGCACCACCTCTTTGAACACTTTGCGGCCTTCCTGGCGGAAGGTTTTGTCGCGGGCCTTGGGGTCGCTGTCTTCGCTGCGGTTCAAAAACCCGAAGTTGTTGCGGATGTTGTTGGAAAACTGTGTGGCCAGCCGCGTGCCCAGCACCTCCCATTGCACGGGGGCCACGGCGGTGTCGGCGCGTTCCACCAGCACGGCCGTGCACACATCGCCAAAAATGAAATGGCAGTCGCGGTCGTTCCAGGCCTGGTGGCCGGAGGTGATTTCGGGGTTGACCACCAGCACGCATTGCGCCGAGCCGCTGCGCACGGCATTGGCCGCTTGCTCGATGGCAAAGGTGGCAGAGGAGCACGCCACGTTCATGTCAAAGCCGTAGCCTTTGGCGCCCAGCGCCTGCTGGATTTCCACCGCCATGGCCGGGTAGGCGCGCTGCATGTTGGAGGCCGCGCACAGCACGGCATCAATGTCCGCACCGTTGCGCCCTGCCTGCTGCAGCGCCTGCTGCGCAGCCGCCACGGCCATCTCGGCCATCATGGAGAGCTCGTCGTCGGCGCGCTCCTGGTAATGGGGGTACATGCGCGCGGGGTCGAGGATGCCTTCTTTTTCGAACACATAGCGCTGGCGGATGCCCGAGGCTTTTTCGATGAATTCCACACTCGACGGCGGCAAGGGCGCACGCGCGCCGGCAGCGATGTCTGCGGCATGGCGGGCATTTTCCTGCTCCACGAAACGGTTGTAGGACTCCACCAATTCGGCATTGGTGATGGTGTGGGGCGGCTGGAGCAGGCCCGTGCCGGTAATGACGACTGGATGCATGGCAATCAAGGGTGGCGCGCCTGATGGGCGCAAGGTGTGAGTGTAACGAGTGCGGGCCCTTCAAGCGGCCTGGAGGATGGCTTCGAGTTTGTGGGTATCGACGGCAAAAGCGCGTATGCCCTCGGCCAGTTTTTCGGTGGCCATGGCGTCTTCGTTGAGCGCGTAGCGAAAGCCCGCTTCGTCGTACTGCACAAAGGGCAGCTCCATGCTGCGCGCGGCATCCGCATCCAGGGCGCGCGTGACTGGCACATCGCTTTGCGCCAGTTGCGCCAGCAGGTCGGGGGCGATGGTAAGCAGGTCGCACCCTGCCAGGGCCGTGATTTGCCCCACGTTGCGAAAGCTCGCCCCCATGACCTCGGTCTCTACGCCAAAGCGTTTGTAAAAATTGAAAATGCGCCGCACGGACTGCACCCCAGGGTCGTTGGCGCCGGCCATGGCGGACTCGATCCACTGGCTGCCCGCCTGTTTTTTGTACCAGTCGTAAATGCGGCCCACGAAAGGCGAAACCAGTTGCACCTTGGCCTGGCCGCAGGCGACCGCCTGGGCAAACGAGAACAGCAAGGTGAGGTTGGTATGGATGCCCTTGCGCTCGAGCTGGCGTGCCGCCTCTATGCCTTCCCAGGTCGAGGCGATCTTGATGAGCACCCGGTCGATATGGATGCCCTGGGCCTGGTACAGCTCGATGATGCGTTCGGCCCGCGACATGGTGGCGCTGGTGTCGAAGCTCAGGCGGGCATCGACCTCGGTGGACACGCGCCCGGGGATGATGGACAGGATCTCGCAGCCAAAACGCACCAGCAGGCGGTCCATGATTTCATCCATGGGGCGATCCCGCCACTGCGCCACCGTGGACTGCAAGAGCGGCGCGTATTCGGGCTTTTGCACCGCCTTGAGGATGAGCGAAGGGTTGGTGGTGGCGTCTTGCGGCTGGAACTGTGCCAGTTGCTTGAAGTCCCCGGTGTCAGCCACCACGGTGGTGCATTGTTTGAGTGCGTCGAGCTGGTTCATGCAAATCCTCATCGTTCAATTGGGCGGGCCCAAGGCCAGCGCGCAACCGCCAAGTGTATGCGGCTTGCGTACCCACAGGGCATTGAAACCGGGTTACATTTCCACCACCGCTTAGCCCCACCCACCCCATGCTCGACCGCATTACCGCATCCCTGCCCTCTTTGGCGCCTGCCGAGCAGCGCGTGGCCAAATTGGTGCTGCAAGACGCACGCGCCTTTGCCCGCTTGCCCGTGCGCGAGCTGGCCGAACGCGCCCATGTGAGCAAGCCCACCGTGGTGCGCTTTTGCCGCAGCATGGGTTACGACGGCCTGGCCGACTTCAAGCTCAAACTGGCGGGCAGCGTGAGCGAGGGGGTGCCCTTCATCCACCGCAGTGTGGACGCCGACGACAAGACCGGCGACGTGCTGGTCAAGGTGGTGGACAATGCCGTGGCCGCCTTCCTGCAGTACCGCAACGCGGCCAGCACCGCCGCCATCGAACGCGCCGCCAGCGCCATGGCCGAGACCTGGAAGGCCGGCAAGCGCATCGAGTTCTATGGCGTGGGCAACTCCGGCATCGTGGCACAGGACGCGCAGCACAAATTTTTCCGTTTGGGCGTGACCAGCATCGCCACCAGCGACGGCCACATGCAGGTGATGAGCGCCACGTTGCTGGGCCCGAGCGATTGCCTGGTCATCATCAGCAACTCGGGCCGCACGCGCGACCTGATGGACGCCGCCGACATTGCCCGGCGCAAGGGCGCCACCACCATCGCCATCACCGCCAGCGGCTCGCCCCTGGCCAGCGCCTGCCACATCCACCTGGCTGCCGATCACCCCGAGGGTTACGACCGCTACAGCCCCATGGTCTCGCGCCTCTTGCACCTGCTGGTCATCGACGTGCTGGCCACCTGCGTGGCCCTGCGCATCGGCAGTTCGCTGCAACCCCTTTTGCAGCAGATGAAAGAAAACCTGCGCAACAAGCGGTATGCGTGAAGCCTAGCGCCCGTAGGTGGCGGTGAAGCTGGCCTTGGCCAGGGTGTGGGCGTTGACCATGAAGCCTGCCAGCGCTGCCGTGGCGTCGTCGGGAATGTCCAGGCGCGGCACCGAGAGGGCGTGCACGGTGAAGATGTAGCGGTGGGGCTTGTCGCCCGCCGGGGGGCATACGCCGCCCCAGGCACGCACGCCATAGTCGTTGCGGATTTGGCGCGCGCCAGCGGGCAGATGGGCGCCGCTTTGCGCACCCGCATGGGGCGCCAAAACCTGGGTGCCTGCGGGCAGATCGACCACGAACCAATGCCACCAGCCGGAGCCTGTGGGGGCGTCGGGGTCGTACACGGTCACGGCAAAGCTTTTGGCCTCCAGCGGCGCACCGCTCCACTGCAACGCAGGCGATTCGTTGCGGCCCGAGCAGCCAAAGCCGTCAAACTCGAAATGCGCCGGAACGCTGCCCCCGCTGGGAATGTCGGGGCTGGTGAGGGTGAAAGCGCTCATGGTCTGTCTCCTGTCATTGGTACGCCCCATTTATACCAAAACAGGCCGCAGCGCTTATCCGTCAAGCGCTATCAGCTATTTTTTTGGGAGCATGCAAATCAAATCCTGCCTTCTTCCACCGCATGGCAAGCGATGCGGATGCCGCCAATGGAAAGCAGTTGTGGGCGCTCGGCGCGGCAGCGGTCGTTGGCGTGCGGGCAGCGCGGGTTGAAGGCGCAGCCGGGCGGCGGGTTGAGCGGGTTGGGCACCTCGCCTTGCACCGGCGTGCGGGCCTTGCCGGTGTCGTGCATTTTGGGGATGGCGTCCAGCAACATGCGCGTGTAGGGGTGACGCGGTTTTTCAAACAAGTCCTGTTTGTCTGCCAGCTCCACCAGACGGCCCAGGTACATCACGCCCACCTGGTCGCTGACGTGGCGCACCACGGCCAGGTTGTGGCTGATGAACAGATAGGTCAGGCCCTGCTTTTTTTGCAGGTCTTTCATGATGTTGAGCACCTGCGCCTGTACCGATACGTCCAGTGCGCTGGTGGGTTCGTCGCACACCAAAAATTCGGGCTGGGTGGCCAGTGCGCGGGCGATGGAGATGCGCTGGCGCTGCCCGCCAGAGAACTGGTGCGGGTACTTGACCATATCCGCCGCCGCCAGCCCCACGGACTGCAGCAACTGCCCCACACGCTCTTTGAGCTCGGCCTTGCCCGAGAGGATGCCATGCTCGACCAACGGTTCGGCAATGATGTCTTCGACCAGCCAGCGCGGGTTCAGGCTGGCGTAGGGGTCTTGGAAGATCATCTGGATGCGCCGGCGCATGGCCTTGGCGTTGGAGCCCTTGAAGGCAGCGTGTGCGTCTTGCCCGTCAAACGTGAGGCCGCCGCGCGTGGGCTCGTACAGGCCCACCAGCAAACGCGCCACCGTGCTCTTGCCGCAGCCCGATTCGCCCACCAGGGCCAGGGTTTTGCCTTTTTGGATGTCAAAGCTTACGCCATCGACGGCGTGCAAGAGCGTGCGGGGTTTGCCTTCCAGCACGCGGTTGAGCCAGGGCGCGGACACATCGAACGTGCGCGCCAAATCGTGCGCCTGCACCAGGGGTGGAGAAACCGTGGCCGTATTCATGCGCTGGCCTCCCCAAGGTGGTCATGCAGCCAGCAGGCAGCACGTGTGGCACCGGCGTCCATCAGCTCGGGGCGCTCTTGCAGGCAGCGGTCAAAAACGCGGGGGCAGCGTGGGTTGAATGCGCAGCCTTTGGGTATGGCGTTGAGGCGGGGCATGGCTCCATCAATCTGGTTGAGGCGTTCGCGGTCTTGCTCCATGTCGGGGATGGAGGCCATGAGGCCCGCGGTATAGGGGTGCGCTGGGTGGTTGATGACTTCGTGCACGGGGCCGATTTCAGCGACACGGCCGGCGTAGAGCACGGCCACACGATCGCAGGTTTCAGCGATCACGCCCATGTCGTGCGTGATGAGCATGACGGCTGCGCCACGCGTTTTGCAAATGGTTTTGAGCAGCTGGATGATTTGCGCCTGGATGGACACATCCAGCGCCGTGGTCGGCTCGTCGGCCACGATAAGCTGAGGCTCTGCCGCCAAGGCCAGGGCAATGACCACGCGTTGGCGCATGCCGCCAGAGAACTGGTGCGGGTAGTGGTCGATGCGCTGCTCTGCGGCGGGGATGCCCGTGTCCTTGAGCAATTGGATCGCGCGCTGACGCGCCTCGGCAAGGCTCACGGGCAGGTGCGTGAGGATGGTCTCGGTCAGCTGGCGCCCCACTGTGTAGAGCGGGTTGAGCGAGGTGAGCGGATCCTGGAAAATAGCCCCGATGCGCCGCCCACGGATGTGGCGCATGGCCTCGTGGTCAAGGTTGTCGATGCGCTGGCCTTCCAGCACAATTTGCCCCGAGGCCACGCGGCCCGGCGGCTCCAAAAGGCCAATGATGGACGCCCCAGTGAGCGACTTGCCCGCACCCGATTCACCCACCACCCCCAAGATTTCACCGGGGGCGATGGAGAAAGAAATATCGTCCAGCGCCCGCAGCGTGCCACGGCGGTGGGGGAATTCGACAACGAGGTTTTTAACTTCTAGAAGAGACATTTCAACGCAGCCGTGGGTTGAGGGCATCGCGCAGCCAGTCGCCCAGCAGGTTGACGGACAAGGCAATGAGCACCAGCATCACGCCGGGGAACACGGTGATCCACCATTCGCCTGAGAACAAATAGTCGTTGCCCACGCGGATCAGCGTGCCCAGCGAAGGCGAGGTGGGCGGCGCGCCCACGCCCAGGAACGACAGGGTCGCCTCGGTGATGATGGCCGTGGCCACCTGGATGGTGGCCAGCACCAACACCGGCCCCATCACATTGGGCAGCACGTGTTTGCGCATGATGCGCAGTGGCGCCACGCCCGTGACGCGCGCAGCCTGGACGTATTCTTTATTGCGCTCGACCAGGGTGGAGCCGCGCACCGTGCGCGCATACTGCACCCAGCCGGTGAGTGAGATGGACAAAATCAGCACGCCAAAGGCCAGCGCTTCGTGCGCATTGGGGAACATGGCGCGCCCAACCCCGGCGATCAGCAAGGCCACCAGAATGGCCGGGAAGGACAGCATCACATCGCACAGGCGCATGAGCACGGCGTCTATCCAGCCGCCCTTGAAACCCGCCAGCAAACCCAGGGCCACGCCCACCAGCACCGACAGCACCACCGACGCCACCCCCACGATGAGCGAGATGCGCGCGCCGTAGATCAGTGCGGACAAAATGTCCCGCCCCTGGTCGTCCGTACCCAGCAGGTATTTGGTGCTGCCCTCGGCGCTCCAGGCGGGGGGCAGGCGCGCATCGCTCAGTTCGAGCGTGGCGAGGTCGAAGGGGTTGTGCGGCGCGACCCACCCGGCGAACACCGAGCAGAACACGCAGATGAACGCAATCAGCGCCGCAACCATGGCCACGGGCGAGGTGCGGAAGCTGTAGCCGACATCGCTGTCCAGCCACCGGGCAAGGGTTGTTTTCATTGTGGGAAATCAATCTCCGGGCACTGCGCAGCGCCGGGTTGGTGGTGCTGCGCAGTGCCCGGTCTTGAGACAGAACCTTCAGGCCAGCATCACTGGATGCTGATCCACTTGAAAGGCATGAAGTTGTCGGCCAACTGCACCAGCTTGACCTTTTTGCTCACGCCCCAGGCCCGCGACTGCTGGGGCAGCGGCAGGTGGCCCACGTCGGCAGCGTGGATCTCGAAGGCCTCGCGGATCATGGCGTTGCGCTTGTCCTTGTCGGTCTCGGACTGGATCTTGCGCGTGAGCGCATCGACCTTGGCATTGCAGTACGAACCCAGGTTGAACTGGCCCGTGCCCTTGTCGTCCGGACAGGCCATGAGGGCGTTGAGCGCGTTGTGCGCGTCGTAGGTGCCCGGCGTCCAGCCCAGCATGTAGAAGCTGGTGTTGCGGCTCAGGATTTTCGGGAAATACGTGCCCTTGGTTTCGGCCTGCAGGTTCACCTTGACGTTGATGCGCGACAGGTTGGCGGCCACCGTCTGACAGATGCGTCCGTCGTTCACGTAGCGGTCGTTGGGGCAGTTCATGGTCACTTCAAAGCCGCTGCCATAGCCCGCTTCAGCCATGAGCTTCTTGGCCGCTTCCACGTCGTAGGGCAGGCGCTTCATGTCGGTCTGGAAGCCGTTGATGCCGGGGCCCACCATCAGCGCCGAGGGGTTGGAGGCGCCGCGCATCACCGTCTTCTTGATGCCTTCGATGTCGATGGCCTGGTAGAAGGCCTTGCGCACGCGCACGTCCTTGAAGGGGTTTTTGCCCTTGACGCTGGAGTGCAGCAGCTCGTCGCGCTT
>CAZRFF010000069.1:0-9195 GCA_964599265.1 uncultured Simplicispira sp.
CGCGCCATGGCCAAGGCCATCACGCTGCTCGAATCCACCCGCGCCGACCACCGCGCGCAAGGCGACGAGCTGCTGACGGCCCTGCTACCGCACACCGGTAAGGCGCTGCGTTTAGGCATCAGCGGCGTGCCGGGCGTGGGCAAATCCACTTTCATCGAGGCGCTGGGCCTGTACCTGGTGCGCCAGGGCCTGCGTGTGGCCGTGCTGGCGATCGACCCCTCGTCCTCGGTCACCGGCGGCTCCATCCTGGGCGACAAAACGCGCATGGAGCAGCTGTGCGCCGAAGAAGCCGCCTACATCCGCCCCAGCCCCAGCGGCGGCACGCTGGGTGGCGTGGCCGAGAAAACGCGCGAAGCCATGCTGGTGTGCGAGGCGGCGGGCTACGACGTGGTGATCGTCGAGACCGTGGGCGTGGGCCAGAGCGAGACGGCAGTACACGGCATGACCGACATGTTCTGCCTGCTGCAACTGCCCAACGCGGGCGACGACCTGCAGGCCATCAAAAAAGGCGTGATGGAGCTGGCCGACCTGGTGGTCATCAACAAGGCCGACATCGATCCGCACGCCGCCACGCGCGCGCAGGCGCAAATCACGTCCAGCCTGCGGCTTTTGGGTTTTCACGGCAATCCTGCGCATGACCCGCACAACGGCGCGCAATGGCAACCCAAAGTGCTGCAGATCAGCGCCTTGCAACAGCAGGGCGTCGATGGCTTCTGGGCCGCCGTGCAGGAATACCGCCAGATGCAAACCGCCAACGGCCGCCTGGCCGCACGGCGCGAGCAACAAGCCCTGGCCTGGATGTGGGAGCGCATCGAGGCGGGGCTCAAGCAGGCGTTTCGCCAGCACCCGCAGGTCAAGGCCCTGCTGCCGCGCCTGCAGCAAGACGTGGCCGCTGGCCGCATTGCGGCCAGCACTGCAGCAAGAAATTTGCTTGCAGCGCAGACTGGATAAGCGCTAATAGCTCTTTTATTAATAGCAAAAATAATTTTCACCTATTTCACAAAGGACGAGCACCATGCAAACCATCCTCGATCAACTGGAGCAAAAGCGCGAACTGGCGCGCCTGGGCGGTGGCCAAAAGCGCATCGACGCGCAGCACAAAAAAGGCAAGCTCACGGCACGTGAACGCATCGAATTGCTGCTCGATGAAGGCACGTTCGAGGAATGGGACATGTTCGTCGAGCACCGCTGCACCGACTTTGGCATGGCCGCCAACAAAATTCCGGGCGACGGCGTGGTGACGGGCTACGGCATGATCAACGGCCGCCTGGTGTTCGTGTTCAGCCAGGACTTCACCGTGTTTGGCGGCGCGCTGTCCGAGCCGCACGCCGAAAAAATCTGCAAGATCATGGACCAGGCCATGAAGGTGGGTGCGCCGGTGATCGGCCTGAACGACTCGGGCGGCGCCCGCATCCAGGAGGGCGTGGCGTCTTTGGGTGGCTATGCCGACGTATTCCAGAAGAACGTGCTCGCTTCTGGCGTTATCCCGCAAATTTCCATGATCATGGGCCCCTGCGCTGGCGGCGCCGTGTACTCGCCCGCCATGACGGACTTCATCTTCATGGTGAAGGACAGCAGCTACATGTTCGTCACCGGCCCCGAGGTGGTCAAAACCGTGACGCACGAAGAAGTGACCGCCGAGGAGTTGGGCGGCGCCGTCACGCACACCACCAAGAGCGGCGTGGCCGACATGGCGTTTGAAAACGACGTCGAGGCGCTCCTGATGCTGCGCCGCCTGTACAACTACCTGCCGCTGAACAACCGCGAAAAGCCCCCCGTGCGCCCCAGCCAGGACCCGGCCGACCGCATGGACTACGGCCTGGACACCCTGGTGCCCGAGAACCCCAACAAGCCCTACGATATGAAGGAGCTGATTACCAAAACCGTGGATGACGGCGACTTTTTCGAGCTGCAGCCCGATTACGCCAAAAACATTTTGATCGGCTTTGCGCGTATGGAAGGGCAGACGGTGGGCATTGTCGCCAACCAGCCGCTGGTGCTGGCGGGCTGCCTGGACATCAAATCGAGCATCAAGGCCGCGCGTTTTGTGCGTTTTTGTGATGCCTTCAATATCCCCGTGGTTACTTTTGTGGACGTGCCCGGCTTCATGCCCGGCACGGCGCAGGAATACGGCGGCATCATCAAGCACGGCGCCAAGCTGCTGTTTGCCTACGCGGAATGCACGGTGCCCAAAATCACCGTCATCACGCGCAAAGCCTACGGCGGCGCATACGACGTGATGAGCAGCAAACACCTGCGCGGCGACGTGAACTTTGCCTGGCCCAATGCCGAAATCGCCGTGATGGGCGCCAAGGGCGCGGTCGAAATTATCTTCCGCGAAGACAAAAACGACCCCGTCAAACTCGCCGCGCGCGAGGCGGAATACAAAGAACGCTTTGCCAACCCCTTCGTCGCCGGCGCACGCGGCTTTATCGACGATGTGATCCTGCCGCACGAAACCCGTCGGCGCATCTGCCGCAGCCTGGTCATGCTGCGCGAGAAGAAGCTGGAAAACCCGTGGCGCAAGCACGGCAATATCCCCCTCTGAAGAAAACAACAGCAGGAGCCGAACCATGTTTACCAAAATTTTGATTGCCAACCGGGGCGAGATTGCGTGCAGGGTCATCGCCACCGCCAAAAAAATGGGCATCGCCACGGTGGCGGTGTATTCCGACGCCGATAAAAGCGCCCGCCATGTGCAACTGGCCGACGAGGCCGTGTGCATTGGCGCCGCGCCCTCGCGTGAGTCGTATTTGCTGGCTGACAAAATCATTGCCGCCGCCAAGCAAACCGGTGCGCAGGCGATTCACCCTGGATACGGTTTTCTCTCTGAAAACGAAGCCTTTGCCAAGCGGGTGGAAGAGGAGGGCATTGCCTTCATCGGCCCCAAGCATTATTCGATTGCCGCCATGGGCGACAAGATCGCCTCTAAAAAACTGGCCAACGAAGCGGGCGTGAGCTGCATTCCGGGCTACAACGAGCCGATTGAAAGCGCGGAAAAAGCCGTGGAGATTGCCCAGGGCATTGGCTACCCGGTGATGATCAAGGCCAGCGCGGGCGGCGGCGGCAAAGGCCTGCGCGTGGCCTTTAGCGACAAAGAGGCGTTTGACGGCTTTACCTCCTGCCGCAACGAGGCGCGCAATTCGTTTGGCGACGACCGCGTATTCATCGAAAAATTCGTGCAAGAGCCGCGCCATATTGAAATCCAGGTGCTGGGCGATTCGCATGGCAATGTGGTGTATCTGAACGAGCGCGAATGCTCCATCCAGCGCCGCCACCAAAAGGTGATTGAAGAAGCGCCTTCGCCGTTTATCTCCGAGGCCACGCGCAAGGCCATGGGCGAGCAGGCCGTGGCGCTGGCCAAGGCGGTCAAATACCAAAGCGCGGGCACGGTGGAATTTGTTGTTGGCAAAGACCAGGATTTTTATTTCCTGGAAATGAACACCCGCCTGCAGGTGGAGCACCCGGTGACGGAATGCATTACCGGCCTGGATTTGGTCGAGCTGATGATTCGCGTGGCCGCTGGCGAAAAACTGCCGCTCACGCAAGCCGATGTCAAGCGCGACGGCTGGGCCATTGAATGCCGCATCAACGCCGAAGACCCTTTCCGCAACTTTTTGCCATCCACGGGCCGCCTGGTGCGTTTCGAGCCGCCGCAGCAAAGCATGTTCCAGGCCGATCCGAGCAAAAAACTGGGGGTTCGCGTTGATACCGGGGTGTACGAGGGGGGCGAGATTCCCATGTACTACGACTCGATGATCGCCAAGCTCATCGTGCACGGCAGCGACCGCAACGACGCCATTGCCAAAATGCGCGCTGCGCTCAACGGCTTTGTCATTCGCGGCATCAACAGCAATATCCCGTTCCAATCGGCGCTGCTGGCGCATCCCAAGTTTGTTTCTGGCGACTTCAATACCGGCTTTATTGCCGAGCATTACGCCCACGGCTTCGTGGCCGAAGATGTGCCGCATGAAGACCCGGATTTTCTCGTTGCGCTGGCCGCCTATACGTACCGGCGCTACCGTGCGCGCGCCTGCGGCATCAGCGGCCAGTTGGCGGGCCACGAGGTGCAGGTGGGCGAGGCATTCGTCGTCGTCACCCTGGGCCACGAGGGGCGCAGCCAGTACCACCCCGTGACAGTGAGTGATTTTGAAGCCCAATCGGGCGCCAGCACAGTCGTCATCAACGGCAAAGGCTACAAAATCAGTAGCAATGCGCACCTGGGCAGCCGCCGTATTCAGGGCGCGTGCAACGGCCAAGGCTTTACGGCCCAGGTCGAGCGCGGCACGCCTAAAAACCCGCTGGGCTTGCGCATTGCGCACAACGGCACGCAGATCGAAGCCCTGGTGCTGACGCCCGCGCGCGCCGAGCTGTTCAAGCTCATGCCGTACAAGGCGCCGCCGGACCTGTCCAAGTTCCTGCTCTCGCCCATGCCGGGGCTGCTGGTCGATGTGGCGGTGCAGCCGGGGCAAAAGGTGCAGGCGGGTGAAAAACTCGCCGTCATCGAGGCCATGAAGATGGAAAACATCCTCTTTGCCGCGCAAGACGGGGTGGTGAGCAAGATCGTTTCGACCAAGGGCGAATCGCTGGCCGTGGACGATGTGATTCTGGAATTTGAATGAAATGAAACCGGAGTACACCGCATGACCCGCCCCTTCAAAGTCCTGGGCATCCAGCAGGTCGCCATTGGCGGCACCGACAAGGCCCGCATGAAAAAACTCTGGGTCGATATGCTGGGCCTGGCGCAAACCGGCACCTTCAAGAGCGAGCGCGAAAACGTCGATGAGGACATCCTGGCCATGGGGCGCGGCGCGCACCAGGTCGAGGTGGACATCATGCAGCCGCTCGATGTGGACAAAAAACCGGCGGTGCACACCACGCCGCTCAACCACATCGGCCTGTGGATCGACGATCTTCCCAAGGCCGTGGAGTGGCTCACGGCCCAGGGCGTGCGCTTTGCGCCCGGCGGTATTCGCCCGGGGGCGGCGGGGCACGACATCTGCTTTTTGCACCCCAAGGCCAGCGACGAGTTCCCGATCGCGGGCGAGGGCGTGCTCATCGAGCTGGTGCAGGCGCCGCCCGAGGTAGTGGCTGCACTCGGTTGACAGCCGTACTGGCCGCCGGCGGAATCACACCGACACCAGGATGTCGCTCTGTGATTCCGCCAGCACGTGTTTGGTCACACTGCCCAGCAGCAGGTTTTCCAGCGCGCTTTCGCCGTGCCTGCCCATCACAATCAAATCGCAGTCCAGCTCCTGCTCCTGCTCGATGGTGCGAACGGCCGGATCGCCGTGCTGCACAACCGTTTGGCAGGTCTCGGGCCTCAGCGCGGCCGCCTGGCGCAAGGCCTCCAGCTTTTCGGTGGCCTCTTGCCGCGCCACCACGCGGTAGTGGCTGATGGTGTCCTCCTCCACGCTGGCATAGCGCAAGTGGCCCTCGAAAGGCACTTCGAATGCATGCAGCAACACCAGTTCAGCCCCCGGTGCGATGCAACGCGCATGCTCCACAGCGCGCCGGGAATGGGGTGAAAAATCCACCGGCACCAGCACACGGCGGTACGGCTCGTGCGGCACCTGCTTTACTACCAGCACCGGACACGGCGTGGTGCTGAGCACCCGCAAGGCCGTGGTGCCCAGCAGCAGGTGGCGCACCACGCTCTCACCCCGTGCGCCGCACACCAGCAAGTCGGCCTGCAGATGGCGCACCTGGTGGGCAATCTCCGCGGTCAATACCCCCGTCGCCAGGTGCATGCCGGGAGCCACGCCATAGCGGGCATGCAGCATGCGCACTTGTTCCTGCAGTTTGTGCTCGGCGGCTTCCAGCACGCGTTGGCGCAGCGCATCGGGCGTGGCGGCGATGAACTGGCGCAGGCGCTCCAGCGGCGCCAGGTTGGCCACATGCAGCAGGTCAAGCGCTGCGGACGTCTCCTTGCACAGCAGCGCAGCCCGTTCGGTCGCCCGGCGGGCAGGGGCCGACAGGTCTGTGGCAGCCAGGATGCGTTGAAACGGGGGCATGGCAATCCTCCAGATAGTGTTCGCCGCATGATCCGTAGCCCGGCGAAGGGGCAATGGCTGGGAGCACAGGGCGAAGCTGGTTAAACTTTTTTCAACCCATTCTCGCCCATCCTCGGTTCCCCAATCCAAATTGCGCATACAAGGCTCCGCATCCATGCATTCACCCCCGCCACCTGGCAGCCCACCTTTCCAGCCCTGGCACAACATGACACCGGCAGACACTGGGCAGGCACTGCAGACGGAAGCAGGGGGGCTTTCGGAAGCGCAGGTGAAGGAGCGGCGGGCCATCTACGGGCCCAACCGCCTGGCGCCGCCCAAGCGGCGTGGGCCGCTGGTGCGGTTCTTGCTGCAGTTCCACAACATCCTGCTGTATGTGATGCTGGGCGCCGCCTGCATCACGGCGCTGCTGGGGCACTGGGTGGACACCGGTGTGCTGCTGATGGCCGTGGTCATCAACGCCATCATCGGGTTCATTCAGGAAGGCAAGGCCGAATCGGCTCTGGATGCCATCCGGGCCATGCTCTCGCCGCATGCCGTTGTGCTACGCGACGGCCAGCGCCGCGAAATCGACGCCGCAGAACTGGTGCCTGGCGACCATGTGCTGCTGGCCTCGGGCGACCGGGTGCCGGCCGACCTGCGCCTGGTGGCCGTCAAGGAGTTGCGCGTCGATGAGGCAGCACTCACCGGTGAGTCGTTGACCTCTGAAAAATCCACCGAATCCGTCGCCGCCGATGCCCCGCTGGGCGACCGCGAGGGCATGGCCTATTCGGGCACCCTGGTGGCGTATGGCCAGGCCAGTGGCATCGTGGTAGCCACGGGCAGCGCCACCGAGCTTGGCAAGATCAACCAGATGCTTGCGGGCATCCAAAGCCTGAGCACGCCGCTTTTGCGCCAGATGGATCGTTTTGGCCGGACACTGGCCCTGGTGATCGTGGGCATTTCCGCGCTCACTTTTGTGTTGGGCACCTGGGTGCGCGACCATACGCCCGCTGAAATGTTCATGATGGTCGTGGCCCTGGCAGCATCGGCCATCCCTGAGGGGCTGCCCGCCATCATGACCGTGACGCTGGCATTGGGCGTGCAGCGCATGGCCCGCCAGCACGCCATCATCCGCCGCCTGCCTGCCGTGGAAGCGCTAGGTTCGGTGACCGTGGTCTGCTCTGACAAGACCGGAACGCTCACGCGCAACGAGATGACCGTGCAGCGCGTGGTGTGCGCAGGCCACGCGTTCGACGTTGGCGGCGTGGGCTATGCCCCGGTGGGTGACTGCAGCATCGACGGCCGAATCATCCATGTGGCCCATTACCCGGCGCTGGCCATGGCCGTGCGCGCCGGTGTGCTGTGCAACGACGCCCGCTTGGCCGAGGAAGACGGCCTGTGGCACGTGGTGGGCGACCCCACGGAGGGCGCATTGCTGGTGCTGGGCGGCAAGGCGGGCTTTACCCAGGCGCTGGGTGAACAGGCCTGGCCCCGGCTCGACTCGATCCCATTCGAGTCGGAGCACCGTTTCATGGCAACCTCGCACCGCGACAGCGACGGCAATGCATGGATCTTCGCCAAAGGCGCGCCCGAGTGCATCCTGGACATGTGCAGCGCCCAGTTGGCACACCACGCAGAACACCCGCTGGACGTAGATTACTGGCGCCGCATGGCCACCGACACCGCCGCGCAGGGGCTGCGCCTGCTGGCATTGGCTTGCAAGCGTGCCGCACCGGCCAATGGCCAACTGGCGTTTTCCGATATGGAGTCAGGCTTCACGCTGCTGGCCCTGGTGGGCATCATCGACCCCCCGCGCGAAGAGGCCATGCGGGCGGTGGGCGAATGCCACCATGCGGGCATCCGCGTCAAGATGATCACGGGCGACCATGCCGAAACTGCACGCGCCATTGGTGCGCAACTGGCCATTGGCGTGGGCAAACCCGCCATCACCGGGGCTGAGGTGGCCATGATGGACGACGCCGCCCTGCGCCGCGTGGCCATGGAGGTGGATGTATTCGCCCGCGCCAGCCCCGAGCACAAGCTGCGTCTGGTCAAGGCCCTGCAGGACGACGGCCAGGTGGTCGCCATGACAGGCGACGGCGTGAACGATGCGCCTGCCCTCAAACGCGCCGATGTGGGCGTTGCCATGGGCATGAAGGGCACGGAGGCCGCCAAGGAAGCCTCCGACATGGTGCTGGCCGACGACAACTTCGCCACCATCGCCAGCGCAGTGCGCGAAGGCCGTGCCGTGTACGACAACATCAAGAAGTTCGTGCTTTTCATGCTGCACACCAACGGGGGGGAAGCACTGGTGGTCATTACGGCCATTCTTTTCGAACTGGCCCTGCCGCTCACTGCCGCGCAAGTGCTGTGGATCAACATGGTCACCTCCTGCACGCTGGGCCTGGCGCTCGCGTTTGAACCGGCCGAGCGCGGCATCATGTCACGCCAGCCCCGTCCTCCAGGCGAAGTCTTGCTGTCGGGCTTTTTTATCTGGCGTGTGCTGATGGTGTCGTTTTTGATGATGGCTGGCGCCCTGGGCCTGTTCCTGTGGGAGCTGCAGGCGGGCACCCCCATAGAAACCGCGCGCACCATGGCTGTCAACGCGGTGGTGGCGGCAGAAATGTTCTACCTGCTCAACAGCCGCTTCATCCTCGCGCCGGTGTTGAGCCGCCAGGGGTTGACGGGAAACCGCGCCATCCTGCTGGCCCTTGCGGCGTGCATCCCGCTGCAGATCGCCTTCACCCACGCGCCCACCCTCCAATCCATCTTTGACTCCACCGCGCTGACCCTTTTGGAATGGGCCAAGGTCATGGGCGCCGGGCTGCTGGTGTTCTGCGTGGCTGAGTTGGAGAAAGCGGTCATCCGGCGCAAACTTCCGGCTTTGCGCTTGGCGCATGCATAAAGCGGCGGCATTGCCACCCGATCACCGCAAAAAGCCGACAGAAGCCGCAGCACCGCGCTTCTGTCGGTTTTTTTATTGCAACACCACTCAACTGCAGGCAAAAACAAGGACAGTTGCCAGCATTTGACGGCAACTGCGCCCATGGCAATTTATTTGCGTCCAGGGCTTGGCCCCCGCCCGCAAGCTGCGCACAATGCGCGCTAGCACACTGCTTTGCTGCGCCCCTGGAGTTTTTTGCATGACCTTGACCGCCGCCGCCCAACCCCTGCAATTCATGGCCCCCGCCGCGCCCACGCC
>CAZRFF010000070.1:0-9114 GCA_964599265.1 uncultured Simplicispira sp.
TGGCGATTTTGAGCGCATCCACCATGGGGACACCCCGCTGCAGCAAGATGCCAAAGGTGCGGAAGTACACGGCAAACTGGAGGTTTTTGAACACCCGTCCGAGCAAGGGAATGCCCAATAGCACCCCATCCAGGCGCAACCGCCCGGACGGCGTAGCCACCCACCGCACCAGTCCGTAACCCACCAGGGTCAGCACCAGCACGATTTCCATCCAGTGCGAGCGGATCGTGTCGCTGAACTGCACCACCAGCCGTGTCGAGTACGGCAAGGCATCGCCCATGGAGTCGAAAATTTCGCGGAACTGCGGCACCACAAAGGCCAGCAGCAGCACGACGGACAGCACGGCCACCACCAGCAAGATGACGGGGTAGGTCATGGAGGTGATGATGTAGCTGCGCAGTTTATCGTCGGCTTCGAGCTGGACGGTCAGCTCTTTGAGCACGGTATGCAGAGCGCCCGAGGTTTCTCCCGCCCGCACCAGCACCAGGTACTGGCGGCCCAAATCACGCTCGTAAGGCAGCAGGGATTGGTACAGCGACTTGCCGCCGCGCACGCCTTGCTCCACGGTGGTGATGAAGGCCTTGAGCCGGTCGGTATCGGCGGTTTCCTTGAGCATGGCCAGGGCGCGGTCCAGCGGCAGGTTGGCCTGTTTAAGGTGCGCCATTTCACGGGTGAACAGCAATACGTCTTTGCGTTTGAGCCCTAGCGCACGGGATGTGGGGGCGGCCTGGCTGGCCCCTTCCTGGGCATTGCTGATCCGCACGGGGGTGATGCCCTGGCCCAGCAAGCGCAAGCGGGCCGTGTCCGCGTCGGGCGCGCGCACACTGCCTTGGCAGGGTTTGCCGTCGGAGCCTACTCCGGCATATTGGAAATCAGTCATTTTGGCGAGCGACCCGCAGTATTTCTTCGGCTGTGGTCAGCCCCTGGAACACCTTGGTGGCGCCGTCGTGCAACAAGTTCCCCGCGGCATACGCGCCTTCGTCGCCGCGCAAGGTGGAGCCGCGTTCCAAAACGGCACGCTTGACCTGGTCGTTGAGCACCAGCAATTCATGGATGGCCAAGCGCCCCCGGTAGCCCGTGGAGCGGCACTGCGGGCAGCCCACAGGCCGGTAAAGCACAGCGCCATGGGGGGCAGGTTGGCCCAGGCTGCTGGCAGCCATTTGCGTCTGTTCGGGTGTTAAGGGAACACGGCATTCTGAGCACAGCTTGCGCACCAGGCGCTGGGCCAACACGCCCACCACGGACGAGGTGATGAGGTAGGGCTCCACGCCCATGTTGATGAGGCGCACGATGGCCCCCAAGGCGCTGTTGGTGTGCAGGGTGGAGAGCACGAGGTGGCCGGTGAGCGCGGCCTGCACGGCGATTTCTGCCGTTTCGCCGTCGCGCATTTCACCGATCATGATGACGTCGGGGTCTTGCCGCAGGAAAGAGCGCAAGACAGCGGCAAATGTCAGGCCGATTTGCGGCTGCACCTGCACCTGGTTGAGCCATTGCAAGCGGTATTCCACCGGGTCTTCAACGGTCAGGATTTTGAGGTTTTCGCCTTCCAGCTCTTGCATGGAGGCGTACAGGGTGGTGGATTTGCCCGAGCCCGTGGGGCCCGTGACCAGCAAGATGCCGTGCGGGATGGCCAGCAGCTGGCGGAACACCTGCAAGGTGGCGGGGGTGAACTGCAGGCTTTCCAGAGAGAGCAGGTCGAAGTTTTTTTCGAGCAGGCGCATGACCACCGATTCGCCAAAGGCCGTGGGCACGGTGGAAACGCGCACGTCCATTTCTTTGCCGTGCACCCGCAGCCGGGTGCGGCCGTCCTGGGGCATGCGGCGCTCTGCAATGTCGAGTTGCGACAGGATTTTGATGCGCGAGACAATGGCAGGGGCGTCTTTGCTGTCGATTTCATCCACCGGGAAAATCTCCCCGTCCACACGGATGCGCACCACCGATTTTTGTTCGTAGCTTTCGATGTGGATGTCGGAGGCCTGCGCCGTGACGGCCTGGGCCAGGATTTGGTTGACGCGCTGGATGATGGGCGCCTCTGACGCCATGTCGCGCAAATGCTCGATGAATTCGGACGCTTCAGGGGCGCCTTCTTCTGCGGTGTCTTCGTTCTCACTGGTCTGGAGGAACCATTCGTTCAAGCGGTTGGTGATTTCGGTTTCCAGGCCGAACACCAGCTCGGGCACATTGCCAAACACCAAGCGCAAAGCATTGCGCAGGGCTTCGCTGCGCGGATCTGCCGAAACAAAGGGGGGGGCGTTGCCTTCGGCCAGCGCAGGCCCCATGGGCAACAAACCATGGGCCAGCAAAAAACCCGTGTTCAACCTGGGCGTTTCAGGACGCTCTGCAGGAAAGGCGTCGGCGCGCACCAGGGGCAACCCGGCCTGCTGGGCCAGCGCACTATAAACATCCACCTCGGCCACCAGGCCCAGACTGACCAGTAAGCGGCCCAAGCGCCCGCCCATGGAGCGCTGAACCTCCAATGCGCGTTCGAGGTCGTGGCGTGAGACTTTTTGCGCGGACAGCAATATTTCGCCCAAACGCGGGGTGGAGGCCAACGTTTGCGTGTTCGGTTCGATTTTTTCTGCAGTCAGCACACTCATGCTTCAACCTTGTTGGGGGGGGTATTTTGCGCCGCAGGCCACAGCACGCAGCGCAGGCACCGGTCCAGTTCAGAGCCGGGATAATAGTCCCTGTAGTGGCGGATTCTTTGGGGCAGAGTGAGGTTCCGCCACCTCAGGTAGTCTGCAACAAGGTTTGCATCCCGTTGCAGGTGGCGCAAGCGCCCTTCCAGTGCCAGCGCTTGGCGGTAGCTATTGCAACCGGCCTCACGGGCGCGGCGCAGTTCGCCGGGCGCATTGCGCACCAACCGGCGCAGGCGGCTGAACAAGCTGCGACTGACTGCGCCAATCTGGTTGATGGCATGCTGGCGGTACAGCACCGTGGCTTCGTCGATGTATGCACGCTGGCCACTGCCGCTCAGAACCGCGCACCACCAATCGTGCACGACCACTTCGGGCGGAATGGGCAGCGCCATGGCCAGCAAGCTGCGGTTGACCATGGCGGTGCAGCCCGTCACTTGGTTCATGCTCAGCATCCACAGGGGCGAAAAATGGCTGGGGTTCATACGCTGGTAGCGCACGAACGAGGGGGCCATGGTTTGCAAATTGTGGTCTACCACTTGCAAATCGGTATGCACCAGGCAGGGTTGGTGGGTTCCGCAGTGGCCCTCCAGGCGGTGCATCTCTGCCAAGGTGCGTTCGATTTTGTGGGGCAACCACACGTCGTCCTGGTCACAAAACAGGGTCCATGCGGATTGCCCATCGGCCAGGCTGGCTTGCATCAGGTATTCAAAATTGCGCAACCCACCACCACCGGGCGTTCGCTGCGGCAAGAGAACCCACCGGTGGCCAAATCGGGGGCGATAGCGGGCAAAAACATCGCGCGTCGCATCAACCGAACCATCGTCGCTCACCAGCAAGCGGAATTCGGAATGGGTTTGCGCCAACAGCGAGTCCAGCAACGCCGGGAGGTAGCGTTCGCCGTTCCATGTGGCCAGCAGAATGTCAACCTGGGGCATGGCTTTGGCGCAAACGGTATTGGCGGTAAACGTTGGAGTGCCACAGTTGCCAGAGGCTGCGCAAATGCCAACCCAGGTGGCGCAGATCACGGTGGCTGGCCCGCTGCGCGGCATGCACAACCGTGGCGTCTTCCGCCTCGGCCAAGCGGTAGCCGGCCAATTGCAGGCGCAGGCAAATGTCCACGTCTTCGCAGTACATGCGGTAGGTTTCGTCAAAACCCTGCAATTGCTGGTAGACCCCACTTTTAAAAAGCAGCAGCGCAGCACTGACCCAATCGGGATCGGGTACGCTGCGCCGCCGCACATGCGGGCTGCCCAGGTAATGCCCCAGCAAGGCACCGGGCGTGGGCACACGCCGCGCATGGTCTTGCGCCTCCCCTTGCGCATCGGTTTGCTGGGGATAGGCACAGCCCACACCGGTAGGGGCCAGCGCCTGCAACATCGCTGGCCAGGGCGCCAGTGCCCAGGACAGGTCAGGGTTCAAGACCCCAAAAAACGGCGCTGGGTCGGGTTGCGCCATTTCTTGCCGAAAAGCCTGGTTATGGTTGCTCCCGAACCCCAGGGGCCGGGGGTTGCGGATCACATTCACTGCCAACCGGCATGGCCCACTGGGCTCCATTTGTAAAAGCCGCTGCTCCAACCCGGGCTCGTCCACGTTGAGCGTGACCCAGACACGGTGGATGCCCTCCCCCCCTGGTTGGGACAACAAATCCAGCAATGGCAGGACTTGCGCTCCATGGCCATGGCTCACGATGGAGAGTGCGAGGTTCACTTGTAGAAACGCCCAGTTTCAAGCAAAACAGGCGTCGGCGGTCAGGCTAACCAACAGGGGGGCAGCGGCATCCTTGGCCGACAGGCTGGGCGTCTCTGCATAGGGCCATTGGATGGCCAGTTGCGGGTCGTTCCACGCAATGCACCGCTCGTGCTGTGGTGCGTAGTAGTCGGTGGTTTTGTACAAAAAATCGGCCGACTCGCTGAGCACCACGAAACCATGGGCAAAGCCGGGGGGCACCCACAGCTGGTGCTGGTTGTCTTCGCTCAGTTCCGCGCCCACCCATTGCCCAAAGGTGGGCGAGCTGCGGCGGATGTCCACCGCCACATCCCACACCTTGCCGCGCGCCACGCGCACCAGTTTGCCTTGGGGCTGCTGGATTTGGTAATGCAGGCCGCGCAGCACGCCGCGGCTGGAGCGGCTGTGGTTGTCTTGCACGAACTGGTAATTGGTGCCGGTGGCTTGGTTAAAGGCTTTTTGGTTGAAGCTCTCGAAGAAAAAGCCGCGGGCATCGCCAAAAACCTTGGGTTCGAGCAATACGACGTCGGGAATGGCCAGGCGGGTGGCGTGCATCAGTACACCGTCTCTTTCAGCAGGCGCAGCAAGTACTGCCCGTAGCCGTTCTTGGCCAGGGGCTGGGCCAGGCGCTGGAGCTGTTCGCTGCCAATCCAGCCGGCGCGCCAGGCGATTTCTTCGGGGCAGGCGATTTTGAGGCCCTGGCGGTGCTCCAGGGTGGCGATGAATTGGCTAGCTTCGAGCAGGCTTTCGTGCGTGCCGGTGTCCAGCCAGGCGTAGCCGCGGCCCATGATTTCGACCTTGAGCTGGCCCTGCTCCAGGTACAGGCGGTTGAGGTCGGTGATCTCCAGTTCGCCGCGAGCGCTGGGCTTGAGGCTTTTGGCCAGTTCTACCACCTGGTGGTCGTAGAAATACAGGCCCGTGACGGCGTAGTTGCTTTTGGGCTGCTGCGGCTTTTCTTCCAGCGACAGCACCTTGCCTTGGGCATCGAACTCGGCCACGCCATAGCGCTCGGGGTCGTGCACGTGGTAGGCAAAGACGCTGGCGCCTTGGCTGCGGTCATGGGCATTGCCCAGCAGTTCATGGAAGTCGTGGCCGTAGAAGATGTTGTCGCCCAGCACCAGGGCGCTGGGGCTGCCGTCCAGGAACTGCTCGCCGATCAGGAAGGCCTGGGCCAGCCCGTCGGGGCTGGGCTGCACCGCGTATTGCAGGCGGATGCCCCACTGGCTGCCGTCGCCCAGAAGCTGCTCAAAGCGCGGCGTGTCCTGCGGCGTGCTGATGATGAGAATGTCGCGGATGCCCGCCAGCAAGAGGGTGCTGAGCGGGTAATAAATCATGGGCTTGTCGTACACCGGCAGCAACTGCTTGCTGATGGCGAGCGTGGCCGGGTGCAGGCGCGTGCCGGAGCCGCCAGCGAGGATGATGCCTTTGCGTTGCTGTGTCATGGGGGTGATTTACAAAATTTCAGAGAGCATGCGCGCCACGCCCTGCTGCCACGGCGGCAGCGTGAGGCCAAAGGTTGCTTGCAGTTTGGCGCAGCTCAGGCGCGAGTTGTGCGGGCGTTTGGCCGGGGTCGGAAAACTGCTGGTGGGTACGGGCGCCACCTCGGTTGCCTTGATTTTGATAGCTGCCTGCGTTTGCCTGGCATGCGCCAGGACGTAATTGGCATAGGAATGCCAATTGGTTTCGCCCGCTGCCACGCAATGGTACAGGCCGCCGTCTTGGGGGCGATGCTGCAGGTGGCGGATGGCGTGGGCCGTGACGTCGGCCAGCAGGTCGGCGCCGGTGGGCGCGCCCCACTGGTCGTCGATCACCATCAGGCGTTCGCGCTCTTGCGCGAGGCGCAGCATGGTTTTGGCAAAGTTGCCGCCGCGCGCGGCGTAGACCCAACTGGTGCGCAGAATGAGGTGCTGGCAGCCCGATGCCTGGATGGCTTGCTCGCCTGCCAGCTTGGTGGCGCCGTAGACCGACAGCGGACCGGTAGCGTCGCCCTCTGCCCAAGGCTGGCTGCCGCTGCCGTCAAAGACGTAGTCGGTGCTGTAGTGCACCAGCAGCGCGCCCAGCGCCTTGGCCTCTTGTGCGATCCGGCCGGGGGTGGTGGCGTTGAGCAGGCGGGCCAGGTCTGGCTCGCTTTCGGCCTTGTCGACGGCGGTGTGGGCTGCGGCGTTGACGATCACATCTGGACACAGGGCGCGCACCGTGGCGACCACGCCGTCTGGCTGGGAAAAATCGCCGCAATGGTCTTGGCTGTCAAAGTCCAGTGCCGTGACCTGGCCCAGCACCGCCAGGCTGCGCTGCAGCTCCCAACCGACCTGGCCGCCCTTGCCCAAGAGCAGGATGTTCATGCCTGTGCACCTTTGTTTTCACCTGCGTACTGCTTGGCCACCCAGTCGCGGTAGGCGCCGCTTTGCACCTGGGCGACCCAATCGGGATGATCCAGGTACCACTGCACGGTCTTGCGGATGCCGGTTTCGAACGTCTCTGCGGGTTTCCAGCCCAGCTCGCGTTCGAGCTTGCGCGCGTCGATGGCGTAGCGGCGGTCGTGGCCGGGGCGGTCGGTGACGTAGGTGATTTGCTCGGCGTAGCGCTTGCCGTCCGGGCGCGGGCGCAACCCGTCGAGCAGAGCGCACACGGTGTGGACGATCTCGATATTGGGCTTCTCGTTCCAGCCGCCGACGTTGTAGGTTTCGCCCAGTTTTCCGGCTTCGAGCACGCGGCGGATGGCGCTGCAGTGGTCGGTCACGTACAGCCAGTCGCGCACCTGCATGCCGTCGCCGTACACCGGCAGGGCCTTGCCGGCCAGGGCGTTGACGATCATCAGCGGGATGAGTTTTTCGGGGAAGTGCAGCGGGCCGTAGTTGTTGCTGCAGTTGGTGGTGAGCACCGGCAGGCCGTAGGTGTGGTGCCAGGCGCGCACCAGGTGGTCGCTGGCGGCCTTGCTGGCGGAATATGGGCTGTTGGGCTCGACCTTGTGGTCTTCGGTAAAGGCCGGATCCTGGGGCGAGAGCGTGCCGTACACCTCGTCGGTGCTCACGTGCAGGAAGCGGAATGCTTCTTTTTCAATAGCTGGCAGTGCTCTCCAGTATTGCCTTACAGCCTCTAAAAGCCTGAAAGTGCCGACGACGTTGGTCTGGATGAAGTCCTCGGGGCCGTGGATGGAGCGGTCCACATGGCTCTCGGCGGCGAAGTTGACCACGGCGCGGGGGTGGTGTTCGGCCAGCAGGCGGTCGAGCAGCGCCCGGTCGCCAATGTCGCCCTGCACGAAGACGTGGCGCGCATCGCCCTGCAGGCTTTGCAGATTGTGCAGGTTGCCCGCGTAGGTGAGCTTGTCGAGGTTGAGCACCGGCTCGTCGCTGCGTGCGAGCCAATCGAGAACGAAATTGGCGCCGATAAAGCCGGCGCCGCCAGTGACGAGGATCATGGGATGAGCCAAAAATGCGCCCGCAGGCAAAGCTGGGGATTATCCCACCGTGGCCCGCGCAAAGAGAACCCCCCGCGCGGGCCGCTTTGGCATTCCTTTAGAAGTGGATGCCCCGCATCATCTGCTGCATGGCAATCGCCTCGGCCGAGAGCTGGGGTTTGCCGCCCTTGTCGCCCTTGGCGGCGGACGAGTCGGGGAACATGCGGAAGCTCGCGTTCATGCCGATCTGTGCCACGCGCGGCACCAGGGCGTGCAGCACCTGGCCCGTGATGCCCAGGCGCGTGGCGATGCGCACGGGCTTGAAGATGCAGGCCTGGGCGATCATGTCGGCGGCCTCTTCGGGCGCCAGCGTGGGCACGTTGTTGTAGATCTGCGTGGGCGCAATCATGGGCGTGCGCACCAGGGGCATGTTGATGGTGGTGAAAGTGATGCCCTGGTCGGCAAACTCGCTGGAGGCGCAGCGCGTCCAGGCGTCCAGCGCCGCCTTGCTGGCCACGTAGGCCGAGAAGCGCGGCGCGTTGGTCAGCACGCCGATGGAGCTGATGTTGACCACATGGCCCTTGCGCTTGGCCACCATGCCGGGCAAAAAGCCCATGGTCACGCGCAGGCAGCCGAAGTAGTTGAGCTGCATGGTGCGTTCGTAGTCATGGAAGCGGTCGTAGCTCGACTCGACGGCACGGCGAATGGAACGGCCCGCGTTGTTGATGAGGAAGTCCACCCCGCCATGGTCGGCAATGAGCTGCTGCACAAAGCGGTCACAGTCCTGCATGTCGGCAATGTCGGCCGCGTAGGCGATGAAGCGGTAGCCCTTGTCCTTGGCCTCCTGGCAGGCGGCGTCCAGTTTTTCTTGGTCGCGCCCGCAGATGATGGTGGTGGCGCCCGCCTCGGCAAACTTGTGCGCTGCGGCCAGGCCAATGCCCGACGAGCCGCCCGTGACCAGCACCACCTTGCCCGCCACCGTGCCCTTGAGCGAGCGGTCGATGAACAGCTCGGGGTCGAGGTGGCGCTCCCAGTAGTCCCAGATGCGCCAGGCGTAGTCTTTGAGGTTGGGGCACTGCACGCCCGTACCCTTGAGCGCCGCGGTGGTTTCGCGGCAGTCAAAGCGCGTGGGGTAGTTCACGAAGGTGAGCATGTCCTCGGGCAGGCCCAGGTCTTTGAGCACCGCATTGCGCACGCGGCGCACGGGGGCAATGGCCATGAGCGTTTTTTTGATGCCCCTGGGGATGAAGCCCAGCAGCGCGGCGTTGACGAACAAATTCATGCGCGGCGCATGCGCGGCGCGCGAGAAGATGTCGAGCACGTCGCCCACGCGGTAGCCCACCGGGTCCACCA
>CAZRFF010000071.1:0-9054 GCA_964599265.1 uncultured Simplicispira sp.
GCGCTGCGGCATCATCGTCAACGTCACCCCGTTCGAGCCCGAATGGGAAGGCTATGTGACGCTGGAGTTCTCCAACACCACCCCGCTGCCCGCACGCATCTACGCTGGCGAGGGTTGCGCCCAGGTGCTGTTCTTCGAGAGCGACAAGGACGACGTCTGCGAGGTTTCGTACAAAGACCGGGGCGGTAAATACCAGGGGCAGCACGGGGTGACGTTGCCGCGGGCGTAAAAAAGCGGGCTTGGTGCCCGCTTTGGGTATTTATTCGTTATTACAAAGCCTTATTCACGCATGCCAAGCATCGTTTGAACAGCGCCAAAAACTGGAGCAGTGATGACGCTGAAGGTGAAGGTGTCACGCGTCAGGGCGTTATCGCCAAGACTCTGACCTGCTGTGCCGCCTGAAGCTACAAAATCGGTGGGGACGGCACTAGGATTCCATTCGATAAATCCATCTCTGTGGGTGGCGGGAATGCCAGGGATCAGTTCGGCGTTGACCCAGTTTTGTTTGGCATTGTTCATTTTCATGGAAACCACCGTGCCACTGGATTTGTCGTCGTATGCCGTGACGGTATGTGTCCCGCGAATGTCTGCTGTTGTCCAAAATACCAGGCCAGTATCGTTTCCGCCTGGAGCCCCGTCAATATAATAACGGAGGCTTTGTTTTCCCACTCCGCTGGGGGAGCCTCCAGCACGGGTCAATGAATCCTTGGCGAGTGCGTATAAATTGACATCGGTTGGGTTGAGGGTGAGGCTACCATCAATCACCGGAACATAGGCCACATCACTGTTGGCAACATTGACCTGGAAAGCATTGCCACCAATTCTTGTGGTTGTGGCGGATCGGAGTTGACCGGAAGGTGACGCGGGGGGCGCAGGGGGGATGGTAACGACAGAACACCCTATATGGATGAGGGATTTTTCAGCGGCGGCAAAAACCAAATACCCTCTTTTGCCTTCCATACCTGCTTTGGATTCGGATGCCCAGATAAAAGGTTGGTATTTATTTTGCCCCATTGCAAAACAACCCTTGTCGCTAGGGGTTCCCGTTTCATCAAAAAAAGTCCAGAAAACACGAACCGCTGCATCCGATTTATTGACAAGGCCCACGGCGGTCGTATCCCCAGCACCATTGTGGACGACATTGGGAACGACGAATCCATTTGAAAGATTGCGGACGGCATGCGCATTGCCAGCACACAAAGCAATCGCAGCGGCCGAACACATCAATAACTTCTTCATTGGAAACCCCTCTTTCTTTCGTTGGTGAACGATAAGTACAGCTTATGACACTCGGCTTGCAGGCGCCAGTGCATGCCAGTTTGCGGTGTCTGACGGGCACATTTTTGCACCGGCAATTTCGAATGTCACGGTATTACAGCTAGGGTTAACCCTTTGTTTTCGGGTAACGGATTGTGTTGTGTGATTTATTGCGCAAAAGAGGTCTTGCGGCTGGGGTGTGGTGGATCGAACCCGGTCAGCAGAACGGTGCGCATGGGCTCCATAATCGCGCGGTGACCCATCGGGGTCTGGCCAATAGGGGAGTAAGCCATGCGCTGGGAAGGCAATCGAGAATCCGACAACGTCGAAGACCGCCGTGATGGGGGTGGCGGCATGCCTGTTTTTGGGGGGCGCAGCATTGGCATAGGCACTATCGTGGTTGCGCTCCTGGGCGGCTGGGTGCTGGGCATCAACCCCCTCACCATCCTTAACCTGCTCAGCGGTGGTGGCAGCCCGGTGGCGGTGCAGCAGCAGCAGGCGCCCGCGCACAAGCCCCCGGCGGACGACCGCATGGCGCGCTTTGTGTCCACCGTGTTGGCCGATACCGAAGACGTGTGGGCGGATGTGTTCCGCCAGGGCGGTGCGCAGTACCAAAACCCACGGCTGGTGCTGTTCCGTGGGGCCACGCCCACGGCTTGCGGAACGGGCCAATCGGCCATGGGACCGTTTTATTGCCCGGCAGACCACAAGGTGTACATCGACCTGGGGTTTTACGAAACGCTCAAAAACCGCCTGGGTGCGCCGGGCGACTTTGCCCAGGCCTATGTGATCGCACACGAGGTGGGGCACCACGTGCAAAACCTGCTGGGCATCAGCGCCAAGGTGGAGCAGGCGCGGGGGCGGGTGAGCCAGGCGGAATACAACCGCCTGTCCGTGCGGCTTGAGCTGCAAGCCGATTGCCTGGCGGGCGTGTGGGCCCACCATGCGCAAAACGCCCGCCAAATTCTGGAGCAAGGCGATGTACAGGAGGCCATGAACGCGGCCGCCAAAATTGGTGACGACGCCCTGCAACGCGCCAACGGCGGCGCCGTCGTGCCCGAATCGTTCACCCACGGTACCAGCGCGCAGCGCCAGCGTTGGTTTGATACGGGACTTCAGCAAGGCAGCGTGCGTGCCTGCGATACTTTCAAAGCCGGTGCTTTGTGAGTATTGAATGGCCTTGTGATGCCACCACGGCTACTGGCGTATGCCTAAAACCCCCTCCATTCCTTTAACGCTATCGGGAGCCGCTCCATCGCCTGCCATGGCCGCGTGGTCGGCCGCTGCGGTCACCGTGCCGCATGCCGTGGGTTTGGGCTTGCTGGCGTTTGCGCCCTTGGCGGCAGACCATTCGCTGGCGGCGCTGGCCTTGTGGTCTGCGGCATTGCCGGGTTTGCTGCTCACGGTGCTGCTGCCCCGTGCGGGTGTGGTGTATGCGCCCTCCACGGTGGTGGCGCTGCTCTTTGCGGCCGTGCTGTCCACCGTGCATGGCGCAGCGCCCAGTTTGGGGCTGGATGGCCGCCAGGTGCTGGCGGTGACCGGGGCCACGGTGGCGCTGTCGTTTGCCTTTCAGGGCATGCTGGGGGTGCTGCGGCTGGCGTCGGCAGCGCGGTTTTTGCCTATTTCCGTGACGTATGGCTTTGCGGCGGGTGTGGGCCTGTCCATGGTGCTGGGCCAAGTGCGCACGGGGTTTGGCAGCGGTGCATTGGGCCATGCAGACATGCCCTGGAACGCGTTGGCCGCGTTGGCGGTGGTGCTGCTGGCCTGGGTGCTGCGCAAGCGCTGGCCGCGCGTTCCGGGCCTGCTGGCGGCCGTGGTGGGGGTGTCTGTGGTGCTGGCCGGGGCAGGCTGGTGGGGGCAGGGCGGTGTGTACCCCGCAGCGGCGCCCCCCAGCGTCTTTGCCGGCCCCCTGTGGCCCGATTGGGGCGGTATCCCCTGGTGGGATCTGGCCCACCGCCATGGGCAAACCCTGGTCACCCTGGCGCTGCTCATGGCCATGGTCAACAGCCTGGAAGTGCTGGTGTTCCAGCAAGAACTGGAGCTGGAGCACGGCCTGCGCACCGATGCCAATGCTGCCTTGCGGCGCGAAAGCGCCCTGGGGGTGCTGTGCGCCTTGTCGGGCCTGATTCCGGCGTCCACCAGCGCATCCCGTTCGCGCATCGTGCTGGCCGAGGCGGGGGCCTCTGCCGCCGCGCCGCGCTGGCATGCCGCCATCATGCTGGGCGTGGCCCTGACCGGGGCCTGGTGGCTGCATTGGGTGCCCATGGCCTGCCTGGCCGGGGGGCTGATGCTGGCGGGGCTGTGGCAGGTGCCTGCGCCGTTGTGGTCGGCCCAGTACATGCGCCAGGCGCGCGTGACGTGGGGGCAAAGCTGGTTGGTGGCCTTGGTGTTTGCGGTGTTCAGCGGTGCGGTGGCCTTGGTGGCGGGGCTGGTGGTGGCTACGCTGGCGCTGCTGCGCGATTCGGCCAGCACGGTGTTGCGCCATGTGCGGCTGGATGGCGAGCTGCGCTCGCGCCGCTTGCGCCGCGCGGCGTCCGAGGGCTGGGTGGCGCCACGCATGAACCAGGTGGCGGTGTTCGAGGTGCAGGGCGTCATGTCGTTTGGCGTGGCGGCGCATTTGGCAGAGCAGGTGCGTCTTTTGCTGCAGCCGCGCCACCGCTGGGTGGTGCTCAATGCCGCCCGCGTGCCCTCATGGGACAGCACCGCCCTGGCCCAGTTGCGCGCCCTGGCGCGTGATTTGCAACAGCAGGGCGTAGGCATGGCGGTGGCCTCGCTGGACGCTGCGGCCCAGGCGCGGCTGGGGACGGCGGTGCGCCACTTTGCCGATTTGGATCGGGCGCTGGAATGGACCGAGATAGAAATCCTGGCCCAACGGCCTGCCCATTTGCGCGTGCGCCATGGCAACCCCGGCCCACTGGGTGAACTGGGAGAGGGGCTGGACGCGCCCGCCCGCCAGGCGCTGGAGGCTTTGATGCGCACGCAGGCCCTGGCGTCGCACAGCCTGGTGTTTGCATCGGGCGATGCGGACCGGGATTTGCTGGTGGTGCTCTCTGGCCATGTCACCTTGGCCACTGCCTGGCCACCCCACCGGGGGCTGCGCCTGGCCACCGTTGGCCCAGGCATGGCCTTTGGCGAAATGGCCTTTTTGAGCGGAGCTGCCCGCTCGGCCTGCGCCGGCACGGAACACGGCAAAGCCCAGGTGGTGCGGTTGGCACGTGCCGACTTTGACGCCTGGGTGCGCGAATACCCCGCGCAGGCCATCACCGTCATGTCGGCCCTGGCGCAAATTGGCACGCGCCGCCTGTCAGCCACCACCCAGCAACTGCGCGCCGTGCTGGAGTGATGGCTTGGCCGAGGGGTGGGCGTGGGGGATGCCACAATCACGCCTCCATGCAAATCCCTTACGAACTGGCCCTGGGCTGGCGCTATACCCGCGCAGGCCGCGCCACCCGGCGCAATGGCTTTATTTCTTTCATCTCCGGTGTGTCCATGCTGGGCATTGCGCTCGGGGTGGCGGCGCTCATCATCGTGCTCTCGGTGATGAATGGTTTCCAAAAAGAAGTGCGCGACCGCATGCTCAGCGTGGTCTCGCACATCGAGATTTTTGCCCCTGGCGGCGCAGCGCTGCCCGACGTGGCGCTCACCCTGCAAGAGGCGCGCCAGCACCCGCAGGTGGTGGCCGCCGCGCCGTTTGTGGCAGCGCAAGCCCTGCTGGCGCGTGGCGAGGACATGAAAGGCGCCCTGGTGCGCGGCATCGACCCGGCGCTGGAGCCTGGCGTGACGGATCTGCTCTCGGGCGCGCAGGGCGAAGTGCTGGCGCAGCTCGCGCCCGGCAGTTTCAACGTGGTCATCGGCGGCGAGCTGGCGCGCATGCTGGGCGTGCGTGTGGGCGATGGGGTCACGCTGATTGCGCCCACCGGCCAGATCACGCCGGCCGGGGTGGTGCCGCGCATCAAGCAGGTGCGGGTGGCGGGCGTATTTGATTCGGGGCACTACGAATACGATTCCACCCTGGTGCTGCTGCACCACGAGGACGCCGAGCGCATCTTCCGCCTCGAAGGCCCCACGGGCATACGCCTCAAACTGCGCGATCTGCACCAGGCCCGAGCGGTGGCGCAAGACCTGGCCAATACCCTGAGCGGCGACCTGCGCATCCGCGACTGGACGCAGCAAAACCGCACCTGGTTTGCCGCCGTGCAGCTCGAAAAGCGCATGATGTTCATCATCCTCACCCTCATCGTGGCCGTGGCGGCGTTCAATTTGGTGTCCACCCTGGTCATGACGGTGCAGGACAAGCGCGCCGACATTGCCATCCTGCGCACCCTGGGCGCCAGCCCACGCAGCATCATGGGCATTTTTGTGGTGCAGGGGGCGATGGTGGGCGTGATCGGCACCCTGGCCGGGCTGCTTCTGGGCTTGGGGGTGGCGTTCAACATCGACGTGATCGTTCCCGCCATCGAGCGCCTGCTGAGCGCCAGCTTTTTGCCCAAGGACGTCTACCTCATCAGCCGCATGCCCAGCGACCCGCAATCGAGCGACATCGTGCCCATTGGCGTGATCTCTTTGGTGCTGGCCTTTGTGGCCACGCTGTACCCGAGCTGGCGTGCCAGCCGCGTCAACCCTGCGGAGGCCCTGCGCTATGAATGATGCCGCTATGAGCGCCCAAGTGGTTTTGCAGGCCCGGGGCCTTTCCAAGCGCTTTACCGAAGGGCGCCTGGATGTGACCGTGCTCCAGGGCGTGGACTTGGAGGTGCACGCGGGCGAGACGCTGGCCATCGTGGGCGCGTCGGGTTCGGGCAAGAGCACGCTCTTGCACTTGCTGGGCGCGCTGGATGCGCCCACGTCGGGCAGTGTGCACCTGCATGGGCAGAATCTGGCGCAAATGTCGGCGGCGCAGCAAGGGAACCTGCGCAACCAGCACCTGGGTTTTGTCTACCAGTTCCACCACCTGCTGCCCGAATTCAGCGCGCAGGACAACGTCGCCATGCCGCTGCGCATCCGCCGCCTGCCCTATGCCGAGTGCACCCGCCGTGCGGCGCAAATGCTGGCCCAGGTGGGCCTGGGCAGCCGCGTGCAGCACCGCCCCGCCGAGCTATCGGGTGGCGAACGCCAGCGCGTCGCCATCGCCCGCGCCCTGGTCACCCAGCCTGCCTGCGTGCTGGCCGACGAGCCCACCGGCAACCTGGACCGCACCACCGCCGAAAGCGTCTTCCAACTCATGCTGCAACTGGCGCGTGAGCAAGGCACGGCATTTGTCATGGTCACGCACGACGAAACGCTGGCGGCGCGCTGCGACCGCGTGCTGCGCCTGGTGGCGGGGCGGTTGAGCCCATGCCCCTGACCTGGATAGATACCCACTGCCACCTCGACGCCCCCGAGTTTGCGCCGGACGCCGACGCCGTGCGTGCCCAGGCCAGGGCGGCAGGCGTGCAGCACCTGGTCATCCCCGCCGTGCAAGTGGCCCATGCAGACGCTGTGCGCGCCCTGGCCCACCGCCATGGCGACAGCTACGCCCTGGGCATCCACCCCCTCTGCACACCGCAGGCGGATGGTAGCGATGCCCAGCCATTGGGCAGGCTCCTGGAGCAAAACCGCCACGATCCGCACCTCGTCGCCGTGGGCGAGATCGGACTGGATTTTTTCGTGCCTGGGCTGGACGTGGCGCGGCAGACGCAGTTCTACCGCCAGCAGCTGCAATGGGCGCGGCGCTTCGACCTGCCCGTCATCCTGCACGTGCGCCGTTCGGCCGATGCATTGCTCAAAGCCCTGCGCGAAATCCCCGTGCCCGGAGGCATTGCGCACGCATTCAATGGCAGCTTGCAGCAGGCCCATGCTTTCATCGCGCTGGGCTTCAAACTGGGCTTTGGCGGCGCCCTGACCTACGAGCGCGCCTTGCAGCTGCGCCGCCTGGCCACGGAACTGCCCCTGGAGGCCCTGGTGCTCGAAACCGACGCGCCCGACATGCCCCCGCACTGGCTGTACCGCACCGCTGCCGAACGCTCTGCAGGCCTGCCCCAGGGCCGCAACCAGCCTGCCGAACTGCCACGCATCGCACAGGTGCTGGCCGACCTGCGCGGCCTGCCGCCAGAGGCATTGGCGCAACAAACCCGCGCCAATGCCTTGCAGGCCTTGCCGCGCCTGCAAGGCCGTGCGTGATAATGCAAAAATCGTTGCTTGGCGCTTGGTGAGCCAGCGCAAGCAGCTATTGAATTGGTAGTCGATGTCAACCGTACCCCGCGCCGGTACGCCCACCCATGGCCCGCAAAAAAACCAGCCCTGCCGAACTGCCCGAAGTCAGCGTTTCCGATGATGGCGAAGTGCGCCATTTGCACCTGGGCACGCCCTGGATCCAGGGCTCCATGCGCATCGATGCGCCGTTTGATCTGGAGCTGGAATACATCCAGCGCATGATGGTCTGGCTGTTGTTCATCGAGCCCGACACCGTGCGCAAGGGCCACGCCATGCAATTGGGGCTGGGGGCGGGCGCCATCACCAAGTTCTGCCACAAAAAACTGCGCATGTGCGCCACCGCCATCGAACTCAACCCGCAGGTGTTGCACGTGTGCCGCGCCTGGTTCAAGCTGCCGCCCGATGGCCCCAAGCTGCGCGTGGTGCTGGCCGACGCGGCGCAGGAGATCCAGAACCCCATGTGGCAGGGCACCGTCGATGGGCTGTGCGTGGATTTGTACGACCACCAGGCCGCTGCGCCCGTGCTCGACAGCGCCGAGTTCTATGCCGACTGCCGTGCCCTGCTCAGCGAACAGGGCTGCATGGCGGTCAACCTGTTTGGCCGCGCATCCAGCTTTGAGCGCAGCGTGGAGCAAATGGCCGCCGCCTTTGGCGAGGACGCCCTGTGGGCCTTCAAGCCCACGCGCGAGGGCAACACCGTGGTGCTGGCGCAGCGCACGCCCAGCCGCTTCAAGCGTGGCGAGCAGGCAGCGCGCTGCGCCGACGTGCAAGAGCGCTGGGGCATTCCCACCCGCCCATGGGTGCGCGGCTTCAAGCCCCTGTATCCCCTGAATTCCGTAGCCTGAGAGGCGTTTCCCACCATGTCTTCCTCCCACCGTCACCACGCCCCGGCGGCAGCGCACACCCACACCGGCCCGCTCGACTGGCGCCGCATTGTCGACTGGCTGAGCCACGACGGCGTGATCAGCGCCGAAGAGGCCCAGCGCACCATTGCACGCTGCTCGCAGGCCGAGAGCCACCAGCACCCCCTGGTGCGCCTGGCCAACGTGGCCATGGAGCGCGCCCGCGACGGCAAACCGCTCGATATCGACGCGCTGACCGAATACCTGGCCCAGCGCTGCGGCCTGGAGTATTTGCGCATCGACCCGCTCAAGGTCGATGTGGGCAAGGTGGCCGACGCCATGAGCGCCAACTACGCCGAGCGGCACAAGGTGCTGCCCGTGCAGGTTTCGCCCAAAGAGGTGGTGGTGGCCACGGCAGAGCCCTTCATTACCGACTGGGTGGCCGAGGTCGAACGCCAGGCCAAGCGCCCCGTGCGCCGCGTGATCGCCAACCCGCTGGACATCCACCGCTACACCGCCGAATTTTTTGCTTTGGCCAAATCGGTGCGCGCGGCGCAAAAATCGGGGGGCAATGCGGCCTCCAGCAGCTTCGAGCAGCTCGTTGAACTCGGCAAAACCAACAAACAGCTCGACGCCAACGACCAGGGTGTGATCCGCGTCGTGGACTGGCTCTGGCAGTACGCCTTTGACCAGCGCGCCAGCGACATCCACCTGGAGCCCCGGCGCGAGCAGGGCGTGATCCGCTTTCGCATCGACGGCGTGCTGC
>CAZRFF010000072.1:0-3314 GCA_964599265.1 uncultured Simplicispira sp.
ATTTGTTGGCTGATAAAGCGGATGACGACGGCGTAGCTGCCGCGCTGCCGCATGGCGCTGACACGAAAGCGCCCCACGCCCGTCAGGGGCACGCCCATATTGAGTTCGCCGGTTTCTTCCAACTCCTCGATGCGGTCGGGCGGAACGATTTCGGCCAGCAAATTCTTGGGTGCTTCGGGGGGCAGAACCTGGTTGTTGATCTGCACGCATTCGCCGTTGATTTTGATCAGCGCCGGGGCGTTGGCCGAGAGGTAAACGTCCGAAGCCTTCTTTTCGGCCATCAGGCGCAGGATGCGCTCCATCGTGCTCATGGTGTGTCTCCCTCTCGGTGGTTTTGCATGAAAAAACGGTGATTGTCCGGTGCTGCAGAATTTCAATCGCGCAGCAGGTCATTGATGCTGGTTTTGGCGCGCGTTTGTGCATCGACGCGCTTGACGATGATGGCCGCCGTCAGGCTGTAGCGTCCGCCGTCTTTGGGCAGGCTGCCGCTCACCACCACCGAGCCCGCAGGCACGCGGCCATAGGTGATTTCGCCCGTGGCGCGATCATAAATCGGGGTGCTCTGGCCAATGAAAACGCCCATGCTGATGACGGAATTTTCTTCGACGATGACGCCCTCGACCACTTCCGAGCGGGCGCCGATGAAGCAGTTGTCTTCGATGATGGTTGGGTTGGCCTGCAGGGGTTCGAGCACGCCGCCCAGCCCCACGCCGCCCGACAGATGCACATGCTTGCCCACCTGGGCGCATGAGCCCACGGTAGCCCAGGTATCCACCATGGTGCCTTCATCCACGTAGGCGCCAATGTTCACGAAACTGGGCATGAGGATGGCGCCCCGGCCCACAAAACTGCCGCGGCGCGCCACGGCTGGGGGCACCACACGCACGCCGGTGGCGGCCATGGCTTGTGCCGAAAGGCCGCCAAACTTGGTGGGCACCTTGTCGTAAAAGCCCAATTCGCCTGCCTGGATGTCCACATTGTCTTTGATGCGAAAGGACAGCAGCACGGCTTTTTTGATCCACTGGTGCACCGTCCATTGGCCGACCGCCTGGCGCGTTGCGACGCGCAGGCGCCCGGCGTCGAGTTCGGCGATGACGTGTTCAACGGCGTCGCGCACTTCGGCCGATGCGGATTGTGCCGAAAGGTTGGCACGCTGTTCCCAGGCGGTATCGATGGTGTTTTGCAGGTGTTGGCTCATGGTTGCCGGGGGGTATGGTTTTCGATGAATTGAACGATGCGCTCTGCCGCTTGCACGCACTCGGCAGTCTCTGCCACCAGGGCCATGCGCACACGGCCCGCACCCGGATTGGTGCCCAGAGACTCGCGGGCCAGAAAGCTGCCAGGCAGCACCGTCACATTGTATTGAGCCAAAAGCGCCTGGGCGAATTCGGTATCGCTCATTTTCAGGTGCTGTGGTACGCCTGCCCACAGGTAGAAACCGGCATCAGGCAGGTGCACGTCCATGGCGCGCGCCAGCATGGGCGTGACCTGGGCAAATTTGGCGCGGTAGAGTGCACGGTTTTCTGCCACATGCGCCTCATCGCTCCAGGCGGCGACGCTGGCTGCCTGCACGGCCGGGCCCATGGCACTGCCGTGGTAGGTGCGGTAGAGCAAAAAAACCTTGATCAGGGCGGCGTCGCCCGCCACAAACCCGCTGCGCAGGCCCGGAACATTGCTGCGCTTGGACAGGCTGGTAAAGGCCACCAGATTGCGAAAATCGGTACGCCCCAAGCGGGCAGCAGCTTCCAGACCGCCCAAGGGCGGCTCGTCGCGGAAATAAATTTCGCTGTAGCACTCGTCCGAAGCAATCACAAAGCCATAACGGTCAGACAGCGCAAAGAGCTTTTCCCATTCGGTCAGCGGCATGACGGCGCCCGTGGGGTTGCCGGGGGAGCAGACAAACAGCAGCTGTGTGTGCTGCCACACCGATGCAGGCACGCTGTCCCAGTCCACGGCAAAGTTGCGTGCCGGATCCACAGGGGCAAAGTAAGGCGTGGCCCCGGCCAACAGCGCCGCGCCTTCGTAGATTTGGTAGAACGGGTTGGGGCAGACCACGGTGGGGCTGGGCGCCTGGGCATTGACCACCGTCTGCACGAAAGCAAACAAGGCCTCGCGTGAGCCGTTGACGGGCAGCATTTGGCTGGCCGGGTCGAGCTGCAGCCCATAGCGTTTTTGTAACCAGGCGGCAAAAGCGTTGCGCAGGCGCAACTCACCCAGGGTGGCCGGGTAGCTGGCCAGGCCTTGCAGGCCTTCGAGCAAGGCCTGTCCGATGAAGGGTGGCGTGGCGTGGCGGGGCTCGCCAATGCCCAGGCTGATGGGGCTGTACTGCGGGTGGGGGGTGACGCTGGCAAACAATTGGCGCAAGCGCTCGAAAGGGTAGGGCTGCAGCCTGGAGAGCAAAGGGTTCATGGTGCGCCATTATCGAAGATGGTCACGCTGGTTTGCTGGGTGTAAGCTAAATACGGGTTTGCTCAGGCACAGTGCGCAGGTTTGGCTGGATCTCTGGTCTGACGACAAAAGCTACAAATAGGAGAAACATCATGGCCTACGATGCTCCCTTGGCTTTGCGGCCCGGGCTCTGGTTGATGCGCCGGGTGCGCTTGGCAGGCAAGCTGGCCTTGGTGGGCTTGGCGGTGCTGGTGCTTTTGCTGGTATTGGCCTTGCTCGACCTTGCAGGGGCAACACCCTTTTGGTTTTGGGTGGCGCGCGCCGTGGGCGGGGCCGTGCTGCTTTACCTGCTGTGGGCCGTGCACGCCAGTGTCCATGGCGGGCTGGCGCAATTGGCGCAGCACATGGAGCGCTCGGCCCAGGGCGATCTTTCGGTGCGGGTGGTCGCGCAGGGGCAGGATGAGGTGGCCGATTTACAGCGCCAGCTTGACCGCATGCTGCTCACCCTCTCGGCCATGGTGGCCGACATCCGCAGCAACGCTGCCTTGGTGGCGCAGGCGGGGCAGATTTTGGGGCGGGGTACCAGGGCCCTGGCCGACCGCACCGAGCAGCAAGCTGCCAACCTGGAACAAACAGCGGCCAGTGTGGAGCACATCGTGGATGCCGTGCAGCGCAATGCCGAGAGCATGCGCCTGGCCGATGAACGTGCCACCCGGGTCAGCCGCGACGCGGCCGAGGGCGCGCGGGCCATGGAGAACGCCGTGCAATCGGTGCAGGCCATCCAGCAGGGCGCCAGGCGCATGAATGAAATCATTGGGGTGATTGACGGCATTGCCTTCCAGACCAATATCCTGGCACTCAACGCGGCCGTAGAGGCGGCCCGCGCCGGGGAGCAAGGGCGCGGCTTTGCCGTGGTGGCTTCAGAG
>CAZRFF010000072.1:3324-8888 GCA_964599265.1 uncultured Simplicispira sp.
TGCGTACCCTGGCGGGGCGCTCGGCCGAGGCGGCGCGCGAGATTCGCACCCTCATCGGCGCTTCGGTGCAGCAGGTGGAGAACAGCGCGGGATTGATCGCCACCACCGGGCAAGGCATTGCGCAGATGAACGAGGCCATCCGTTCGTTGGCGGGCACCCTGTCGCACATTGCTGCGTCAGATATTGAACAGGGCACGGGCTTGCAAGAAATTGCCACGGCCATCCGCCAGTTGGATCAGATCACCCAGCACAACGCCCAGATGGTGGAGCATTCCGTTGCCCACACCGAGGCACTGGAAGGGCGGGCTGGCACGCTGGCCCAGGCGGTGGTGTCTTTCCGTCTGCAGCAAGGCACGGCGGACGAGGCGCAGGCCCTGGTGGTCAAGGCGGCCGAGTTGCACCGCCGAACGGGAGGTGAGGCCTTTTTGCGCACCCTGACCGATCCGGCCCAGCCCTACTACGACAAGGATATGTACGTTTTTGCCCTGGATTCCAGCGGGGTGTACCGCGCCTTTGGCGGCAACCCCGCCAAGGTGGGTTCGCGGGTGCAGGATTTGCCAGGGGTGGATGGTCAGGGCCTGTTGCACGATATTTTTGCCCAGGCGGAACAAGAGCCTGGCTGGGTGGAGTACGACATCCAGAACCCGCAGACCGGCAAAATACAGACCAAGATGTCCTACGTGTGCCAGTTGGGTGAGTTCTACGTGGGCTGCGGGGTGTACAAAACCCTGGCTGGCCGCTGAGGCGCGTCGGCAGCGCTTCAGGGGGCGCCACGCAAGGCGCGCGCACGGGCCAGGGCGGCCTGGATGGCTGCTTGGCGCGTGTGGGGCGTTTCCCGTGGTTGTGGCAAGGGGGCTGCGAGCGCCACAGGCGGCGTGTCTGCCGCATGGGGCGAGCCAGTCTCTTGGCGGGCCAGCCGTTTACTGCGCCGTTCGTAGCGCTGCTGCGCTTGCAGTGCCTGGCTTTGAGACCAGGCAGCCCGGCCCGTGGCCGATCCGCTGGCGTTGCGGGGGATGATGCAATCGACTGGGCAGGCCGGGATGCACAGTTCACAGCCCGTGCAATCAGCCTCGCGGACGGTGTGCATGTATTTGTTGGCGCCCACAATGGCATCGACCGGACAGGCTTTGATGCACAGGGTGCAGCCTATGCACCAGTCTTCATCAATCCAGACCACATTCCGCGGGCCCTCCTGGCCGCAGTCGGCATCCAGGGGCTGCACTGCTTGCCCTGTGATGGTAGCCAGGCGCGCAATGCCCTCGGCTCCACCAGGGGGGCAGCGGTTGATGGCTGCCTCGCCCTGGGCCATGGCCTGGGCATAGGCGGTGCAATCGGCGTAGCCGCAGCGTCGGCATTGGGTGTGCGGCAGCACATCCAGCAAGCGCTGGGCAAGCGGCAAAAAGGGTTGCGCCTGGCGGGGCATGCGCTGGGCGCGCGGCTTATTCGGCTTTGGCCGGCTGTTTGCGCCCGGGTTTGCGGGGGGCGGGTTCTGCCGGTGTTTTTGTGGCTGCCACCGAGGTGGCCTGTACCGGTGGGGTCACTGTTGGGGTCTGTACAGTCACGTGGGCTTGATTTTCCTGGATGAAGGCGCGCACCTGGGGGTACACCACCTCGCGCCAGCGCCTGCCGCTGAAAATGCCGTAGTGGCCCGCGTCTTTCACCTCAAGGTGGCGCTGCTCCTTGCCCGCCAATCCGGTGCACAGGCCATGCGCTGCGCTGGTTTGGCCAATACCGGCAATGTCATCCAGTTCGCCTTCGATGGTGAGCAGGGCGCTCTGGGTGATGTCTTGGGGGCGCACGCGCTCCAACTGGCCTTCGGGCGATCGCACGTCCCAGGTGCCGTTCATCAGGCGGAACTCCTGGAACACGGTGCGGATGGTTTCCAGGTAGTAGTGCGCATCCATATCGAGCACGGCGTTGTACTCGTCGTAGAACTTGCGGTGTGATTCGGCGCTGCTGCCGTCGCCTTTGATCAGGTTCTTGAAGTAATCGTAGTGGTTGCCGGCGTGGCGGTCCGGGTTCATGGCCACAAAACCCGCGTGCTGCAAAAATCCGGGGTATACGCGGCGGCCCGCACCGGGGTAGTTGTCGGGCACGCGGTAAATCACATTGTTTTCAAACCACTCGTAACTGCGCTGAACGGCCAGGTTGTTCACGGCGGTGGGGGTCTTGCGCGCGTCGATGGGGCCACCCATCATGGTCAGGGACAAAGGCGCTTTTTCCCCCCGGCTGGCCATGAGCGAGACGCCCGCGAGCACCGGCACCGTGGGCTGGCACACGCTCACCACATGGCAATTGCCATACTTGGCTTGCAGGTGGCGGATAAAGTCCTGAACATAGTTCACATAGTCGTCCAGGTGGAAATCCCCTTCGGCCAGGGGCACCGTGCGGGCATTCTTCCAGTCGGTGATGTAGACCTTGTGGTCGCTCAGCATGGTGCGCACGGTGTCGCGCAGCAGCGTGGCGTAATGGCCCGACAGGGGGGCCACCACCAGCACCACGGGCTGGGTTTTGAGCAACTCCAGCGTTTTGGGGTCGTCAGAAAACCGTTTGAAGCGCCGCAGCTCGCAAAAAGGCTTGTCGATTTCCACGCGCTCGTGGATGGCCACTTCCACGCCATTGACGGGAACCGTCTTGATGCCGAATTCTGGCTTCTCGTAGTCTTTGCCCAGGCGGTACACCAGGTCGTAGGCCGCCGAGATGCGCTGCGCCATGGGCGTTTTCTGGAAGGGCGACAAGGGGTTGCTGTAGAACTTCGAGGTCGCGCGCGCAAAGTCGGCAAAGGGCTCCATGAAAGAGCGCTGGGTTTCGAAAATCTGGTAGAGCATGGGGTAATCGTGGATTATGTTGCAGTGCAATATAGCAGCATTTGCTTACTTTTGCAGAGAGTGGAATTACGCATTTTCTGTCACCTGCGGGACAGCGGCTGCGTGAACGGGGGCCTGCTTGGGGCTTAACTGTGGGCGGGAAGGGTGTGCGTGGCCCGGGCCAGCGCTGCCACCTCGTGCGCGGGCAGGTGTTTGAGGCGGTGGTCGCTCCACACCTGGCGCCAGCGCCGCGCGCCGGGCAGGCCGTGGCGCAGGCCCAGCATGTGCCGGGCGATGGCGTACCAGGGTGTTCCGTGCGCTGTCGCTTCGCGCTGCATGTAGGCCACCATGGCATCTTCCACACCTTCTACGGTCAGGCCCCGGTCGGCTGCGCCAAAGTACAGTGCGTCCCAGCGCGCCAGCCACCAGGGGTTGTGGTAGGCCTCGCGGCCCACCATGACGCCATCCAGGTGCTGCAATTGTTCTTGCACCATGGCGTCGTTGTGGATGCCGCCATTAATAGCAATGGTCAGGTGGGGAAAATCGCGCTTGAGTTGCTGCACCACGGCGTAGCGCAGGGGCGGGATGTCGCGGTTTTCTTTGGGTGAAAGGCCTTTGAGCCAGGCGTTGCGCGCATGCACGATAAAAACCTGGCAGCCTGCAGCCGCGACAGTGCCCACGAAATCGCGCACAAAGCCGTAGTCCTCGGTTTGGTCGATGCCGATGCGGTGTTTCACGGTCACGGGGATGCCCACCGCATCCACCATGGCTTTCACGCCATCGGCCACCAGCTGGGGCTCGTTCATCAGGCAGGCGCCAAAAGCGCCGCGTTGCACCCGTTCGCTGGGGCAGCCGCAGTTGAGGTTGATTTCGTCGTACCCCCACTGTGCGCCCAACCGGGCGCAGGCGGCCAGATCGGCAGGTTCGCTGCCGCCGAGCTGCAGGGCCAACGGGTGCTCTTCGGCGTTGTAGCGCAGGTGCCGGGCCGCGTCGCCATGCAAAAGCGCGCCGGTGGTCACCATCTCGGTATAGAGCAGGGTGTGCTGGGTGAGCAGGCGGTGCAGGTAACGGCAGTGCCTGTCCGTCCAGTCGAGCATGGGGGCCACGGACATGCGCCATGGGCTCCGGCCATGCAGTGGAGGCTGCTGGGCCATCAAATATCGTCGCGCAAAGCGTAAGGCAGCGGGCCCAAGGTGAGCGCCGCGCCGTCCGGCGCGCCCATGTGCAGGCCACCTTGCTCGGCTGCGGTGATTTGCAGCGAGACGATGGCATCCCAGCCGCCAGCAGGCGCTGGAGCCGCCTGTACCACGGTACCGCAGGCTTGCTCGGTGTCGGCTGGGCTGAATACTTCGGCACCCACAGACAAAGCCGCATCGGCATGGGCGATATAGGCCCGGCGCTTGATGGCCCCACGGAACTGGCTGCGCGCCACCACCTCTTGGCCGGGGTAGCAGCCCTTTTTAAAACTCACGCCATCCACAGACTCGTAGTTGAGCATTTGCGGCACAAAAGCGTCCACCAAGGCTGCGCTGAGCGTGGCCACGCCGCTTTGCACCTCGCCCCAGGCCCAGAGTTGGGGGTCCAACGCAGCGCCGGCAGGCAGTGGTTCGCTGGCCGGGGCCAGCCACAATGCACGCGCTTGGCCAGCAGCCGGGGGGAGGTGGATGACGGATGCAGCCCCAAAATCGGCTTTTGCCCAGGTATTTTCAGCACCACCAGCTACCGATTTAATAGCATCCCCCGCCAGACCTGCCACGCGCACCCCGTCGGTGGCATCTGTCAGGCGCACCTTGGCGCGCAGCACGAACATGGACAGGCGTTTGAGCGTGGCGGCCAGCACATCGCGGCGGCACACCAGCCACACCTCGGTGGGGCTGCGCTTGAAGCCGATAAAACTCGCCTGCATACGCCCTTTGGCCGACAAAAAAGCACACAAGCGTGCGTGCGCCAAGTCGAGCAAGGCAAAGTCGTGGGTGAGCTGGCCGTGGAGGAATTTGGCGGCGTCTTCGCCCTCGGCGCGGATCACGCCCAGGTGTTCAAGCGGGACAACGCCCTGGAGAATGGCTGACATGCCTCCATTATGATGCCCGGTTTGGCAGGTCTTTCCCCTTCATTCCCACAGGCAATAGGGTTGTGCGCCGTTTCTTGATTTTGGTTTGCGTGGTTTTGGTGGCCCTGGGCGCTGGCGTCTGGGCCTGGCTGCATGCGCCCCTGTCCATCGCGGGCAGCGAGCCCTTGGAATTGGCCATTGAACCCGGAACGCCGCCGCGCAGCATCGCCCGCGATATTGAGCGCGCCGGGGTGCAGGTGGATGCGCGGCTCTTGTTTTGGTGGTTTCGCCTCTCGGGCAAAGTGCGCGACATCCGGGCAGGCAATTACGAAATCCCGCCAGGCACCACGCCCATCACCCTGCTCGATAAACTGGTGCGCGGAGAAGAATCGCTGCGCAGCCTGACCCTGGTCGAAGGCTGGAGCCTGCGCCAGGTGCGTGCGGCGCTTTCGCGCGAAGATTTGCGCCACGACACCCAGGGCCTGAGCGATGCCGCGCTCATGGAGCAACTGGGGCGCCCCGGTGTGGCGGCCGAGGGGCGCTTTTTCCCGGACACTTACACCTTTGCACGGGGCTCCAGTGAGCTGGCCGTGCTGCGCCGCGCCCTGCATGCCATGGATCGCCACCTGGCGGCCGCCTGGGCCCAGCGCCGTGCCGATACGCCGCTCAAAAATGCGGATGAAGCCCTGATTCTGGCGAGCATTGTC
>CAZRFF010000073.1:0-8886 GCA_964599265.1 uncultured Simplicispira sp.
GGCACCCCCTTGGCGCTTCGGATTTCTCGTCTTTCTTGCTGCAGGCGCAAAACTCCAAGGCGCAGATTCTGGCCTTGGCCAACGCGGGCGGCGACACCATCAATACCATCAAGGCGGCCAAAGAATTTGGCATCAACAAAAGCATGAAGATGGTGGGCCTGCTGGTGTTCGTGACCGATGTGCACAGCCTGGGCCTGAAGAACACCGAAGGCCTGCAGCTGACCACCAGCTGGGACTGGAACCTGAACAACCAGACGCGCGCGTTTGGCCACAAGTTCTTTGCCAAGGCCAAGCGCATGCCCACGGACATTCAGGCGGCAGATTATTCAGCCACCATGACCTATCTGAAAGCGGTGCAGGCTGCCGGCACCACGGATGCCGACAAGGTCATGGCCAAGCTCAAGTCCATGCCCATCGATGATTTCTACGCCAAGGGCAACATCCGTCCGGATGGCCGCTTTGTGCACGATATGTACCTGGTGCAGGTGAAAGCGCCTGCTGAGTCCAAAGAGCCTTGGGACTACTACAAGGTTGTCACCAAGCTGCCGGGCGAACAGGTCTACACCACCAAGGCCGAGAGCAAGTGCGCCCTTTGGAAGTAATGCACACACCCCGCCCGGCTTGGCTGGGCGGGGTGTAAGCCAGCGCTTTCCAGGATTCCCTCCACCCCCAACCCATTTGTGCAATGGAAATTTTTGGTATCTCCTTGCCAGCCATGCTGAGCCAGCTTTTGCTGGCTTGGTCAATGGTTCGTTCTACGCTATTTTGAGCCTGGGCCTGGCCGTGATTTTTGGTCTGCTCAACGTCATCAACTTTGCGCACGGCGCGCTGTTCATGCTGGGGGCTTTGCTCACCTGGATGGGCATGAGCTATTTTGAAGTCAACTATTGGGTCATGCTGATTGCTTCCCCAGTGGTGGTGGGGGTTTTGGGTGTTTTGATCGAGCGGTTTTTGCTGCGCTGGATTTACAAGCTCGATCACCTGTATGGCTTGCTGCTGACGCTGGGCCTGACCATGATCATCGAGGGGGTGCTGCGCTCCATCTATGGCAGTTCGGGTCTGGGTTACGACACGCCCGAATTGCTGGAAGGTGCCACCAACCTGGGTTTCATGATCCTGCCCAATTACCGTGCCTGGGTGGTGGTGGCGTCCATTACCGTGTGCCTTGCCACTTGGTATGTGATTGAGAAAACCAAGCTGGGTGCTTACCTGCGCGCCGGGACTGAAAACCCGCGTCTGGTGGAGGCCTTTGGTGTGAACGTGCCCGTCATGATCACGCTGACCTACGCTTTTGGCGCGGCACTGGCGGCGTTTGCCGGGGTACTGGCCGCGCCCGTCTACCAGGTGACGCCGCTGATGGGGCAGAACCTCATCATCGTGGTGTTTGCCGTGGTGGTGATTGGCGGCATGGGTTCCATCATGGGCTCCATCCTGACGGGTTTGGGCCTGGGGGTGGTTGAAGGTTTGACCAAGGTGTTCTACCCAGAAGCATCTTCCACCGTGGTGTTCGTCATCATGGCCATTGTTCTTCTCATTCGCCCCGCCGGCCTGTTCGGCAAAGAGAAATAAAGCCGCAGGGGTGTTGCACATGAATTCCAAAAAATTTGCTCCCATGGGTTACGGCCTGCTGCTGCTGGGCCTGATCGCTGCACCATTTCTGGGTGCCTATCCGGTGTTCGTCATGAAACTGCTGTGCTTTGCACTGTTTGCTTCGGCGTTCAACCTGCTGCTGGGTTACACGGGTTTGCTGTCCTTCGGCCATGCGGCCTTTTTGGGCGGTGCGGCTTACGCCACCGGCCATGCCGTCAAAGTATGGGGGGCGACGCCTGAAATCGGCCTGCTCATCGGTTTGGCCAGTGGCGCTTTGCTGGGCCTGGTGATGGGGTGGTTCACCATCCGCCGCCAGGGTATTTACGCCACCATGATCACCTTGGCGCTGGCGCAGATGCTGTTTTTTGCTGCGCTGCAGGCCAAATTCACCGGTGGTGAAGACGGTTTGCAAGGGGTGCCCCGCGGCAAGCTGTTCGGGCTGATCGACCTTTCCAGCGATCTCACCATGTACTACGTGTGCCTGGCAGTGGTGGTGCTGGCCTTTTTGCTCATCGTGCGCACCATCCATTCGCCGTTTGGCCAGGTACTTAAGGGCATTAAAGAAAACGAACCCCGCGCCACCTCGCTGGGTTACGACACCAACCGCTTCAAGCTGCTGGCTTTTGTGATTTCAGCGGCGATTGCCGGTCTGGCGGGTGCGCTCAAAACCCTGGTGCTGGGCTTTGCAACCTTGTCGGACGTGCACTGGAGCGCCTCTGGCCACGTGGTGTTGATGACGCTGGTGGGCGGCATGGGCACGCTGAGCGGCCCCCTGGTGGGCGCGGCTGTGGTGGTGGTCTTGGAGAACAAGATCGGCGAATTGGGTGCTTTACTGGCCAAGCTCACTACACTGGATTGGTTCAACACCCTGGGCGAGTCGGTGACCGTCGTGACGGGCCTGATTTTCGTGGTCTGCGTGCTGGCCTTCCGCCGTGGGGTCATGGGCGAATTGATCGCCTGGATTGATCGGCGGCGGGACGGGGGTGGAGGGCAGGTGCACTGACAGGCCGTGGAATGCCTGACTGGCTGCCGGAGTCTTTCCGGCTACGGGTCAGGCTTGGTTCTTGGTTTGCGTTACCCGCCACCGGGCCAGGCACAGCAATGTAGTGGCAGCCATGTACCGCCCTACACTGAACCAGGAATTGAAAATGCGCGATGTGCCTACACTGCGAAGGTTCATGGAAACGGAAACCTCCTGGATGCTAAGCCCTGCTCGGCGAACCAGCAGCAAAGCCCCCAGGTCTTGGTAGTCCAATAAAGTGGCTTCGTGCGACGCCAGGACAACCATGGCGTGGCGGTTGTAGAGGCGGAAACCCGATGTCAGATCCCGCAGATCGAACCCTGCCAGGCGCCGGAACCATTCCCATGCAATTTTGCGCAGGCGGCTGGCACGCTCCGGAAAAGCGCCGATCACGACGTCAGCTTGCGTGCGGGCTTCAAGCAGGGTTGCGATTTCATGGACTTCATGCTGGCCATCGGCATCCATGGTGATCACGGCCTGATAGCCATGGCGCACGCCATAGCGTATGCCGGCTTGCATCCCTCCCCAGGCGCCTACCGGAAGCACTGGCTGTAGCACGTGGGCCCCTGCAGCGCGGGCGATATTGCCCGTGTCATCGGTGCTTTGATCGTCGATGACCACGATGTCATTCCAACCTGCCGCCTGGAGCGTGGACAGCACTGCACCGATGGTTTCGGCTTCGTTTTTTGCGGGGATGACTATCAGAATATCTTTGGCCGAAATGCCAATGGGCGTATCGGGTACCAGGGTGTTGTAATGGCGTTCCAGTGCGTGCGCACAAGCATCGATGCTGAAATACTGGTGCAAGGCCTTAAGTCCCTGTTGCCCCATCTCGGCCCGCATTTTGGGGTCATTCTGCAGGGTGGTAATGGCGTTTTTCCAAGCCATTGGATCTTCTGGTTGGGCCAGAAGACCGGCCTGGGCCTGGGTGACAACCCAGGGCATTCCAGAGCCTGGTAAGTTGGAGGCAATGCAAGGGCGGGCCTGTGACATGGCTTCTAGCAGTACCAGGCCAAAAGCTTCGGTTCTTTCGCGCGAAGGAAGACAAAAAACGTCGCATTGGGAGAGCAAAGCGTATTTTTGGGCGTCGTTGACGTGGCCCATTAAATGGACACGCGTCGCGGTTCCTGCGGGGGTGATGGATGCAATGGCAGCTTCCAATGCAGTGCGGGACTCGCCTTCGCCTGCAATGACCAGTTCTACATTGGGCAGGTTAGCGACGGCGAGAACCAAAGTCTCAAACCCTTTGTAATAGGCCAAACGGCCAATCGCCAACAAACGAAAACAACCGGAAGACCATGGCCCCGCAGGGGGTGAATGCGGCGGGGGCGCGGATGGTAGTTGCGTCTTGAGGCCCAAGGGAACAATCGCGCATTTGTGGTGCCATGCTTGCAGGGGTTCGCTGGCTTGCAGGTAAGGGGGCGAGGTGGCGATGATGCGTTCGGCCTGCCCCAGAACGGCTTGTTCGAATGGGCGGTATAACTGGTAGGCGAGTTTGACGGCCAGCCGAATGCTGGACGCGACGACGTCGGCATGCCAATGCACCACCCAAGGGATTTCACGCGCTTGTGGCAGCGTCAGTGCCCAAAATACGGAATTGTTGGGCATGTGCAGGTGGAGCACATCGGGCTGGATGGCTTGAATGGCCTGCTTGAGCGCCCGCCGGAAACCCAAGGCGATGGGGGCATAGATGATGGTGGCTTGCACTGGCACACGCCGCACCCATTCGGGGTCATCGGGCAAGGGATCGCCATGGACCAATGCATGGGCATGGATGCCCTGGCGGCGTTGCTCGGCCACCAGGTCAGCCAGAAAAACCTCCATTCCACCGGCGTATGGTGGGAAAAATTTACCAATGTGTAAAACGGTTAGCGCCATAAGTCACTTGGAAGTTTTTCCCGCAATGATCTGGGCGCGAATTTTGGGGTAGTTCGGATTTTTGGGATCCATGGCGATGGCTTGGTCAATGTCTTTCAATGCAGCGGCCTTGTTCCCTGCTTTGTCATAAGCCATAGCACGGCCTTGGAATGAGGCCGGGTGTGCGCCTTGTATCAATAACATATTGAAAATAGCGATGGCTTCAGCGGTCTTGCCTTGTCCTGTGTAGGCCAACCCCAGGGCGTGTTGAAAGCGCATGGATTGGGGCTCTGACTGCAGAATGAGAGCGTAGTCTTCAGCGGCGATATCGTATTGGCCAGTGAACAAAGCCAGTTGTGCACGCCTTTCACGGATGGCGCGCAAGAATTTTTGCAGTTCGTCTGGCGGGGCATTCTCGCTGGAGCCGTTTTCCAGGGCAATAGTGTAGCTTTTCAATGCTTCGGGGTAGTTTCCCATGGCTACCAGCGATTCGCCTTTTTGGTAGTTCAAGGAAGCCAGGGCCTTGAAGCCTTGGGTTTGGGCTTCGTTGAAGTATTTGAGTGCTTCCTGGGGGTTTTTTTGTTTTAACAAAATAACGCCAATATTGAAGGAGGCTGCCCCATCCAGTGCGCCTAAATCCATGGCTGTTTTGTAATTTTGGTAAGCCAGTTGGTAGGAGCCTTTGCCGAAATGGTAAACGCCTAAATTCAAAAATGGACGGTAACGGCCAACTGCATTCGCAGGTGCCTGAATATTGATTTTTTCTGCGGCGTCGTTCCAAATAGAATATTCGTCGCGGAAAGATTGATTTCTTTCGTATGCCAACCCGCCAAGGATCAATGCAAGAATAACGCCGATTGTATATATAGCTTTGGGGCTGAACTTAATTAAAATGATGGTTAAAATACCGGGAATGGCGATGGCCCATAGGTAGCTACGGTATAGAACGAATGGATCTTGTACCCAGACGGTGATTAATTCTGTAAAAAAGAACAATAGAGGAAAGAACAAGCAAAGGGCGAGAAGCCCGCCAGCGATTTTCCTTTTTAGAAAAAGCACTACACTGACTGTCATCAGGCCAATAAATCCAATGGCACCAAGAACTTGAGGAAAATAGAGCAACGATGTGGGAAAGGCAGGACGAAGATCGATGGACATCCATAAGGTGTTCGGTATGAACCATAAAAGGCCATAGATCCAAAAAAGTGCCATCTCGTTCATGGCACTCAAGGGGTACATCAATTTCGTGATGCCTGGGCTCAATTTCTCAAGCTGTTGTGTATACAAAATGGATTGTTCATCAAAGACCTGGCCCAGCAGCTGCTGTCCATATATTTTGATAAAAACCCCACCGATAAGCCCTAGTAAAGCCAGGCTGACGCCTACAACGATGGCGGTGGTCTTCCAGCCTGGTCTTTGGACATAGATATAAAGCGGTACGGCCATGGCCGCGAACATGACGGCATGTTCCTTGGAAAATACGGCGCACAGATAGCTCAGCAGAGCCAGGGCATGCCAATAAAATTTCCCGCTTGCCAAGCCACGGACAAAAAACCAGCAAGCCAGCACACCAAACAAGGTGGCCATGACGATGGACCGCTGCACCAGGTAACCCACGGCATACACAGCCATGGGGTGAACGGCAAAAAGCCCCACACCGACCAGCAGTGCGGCGTTGCGAGAGGCCGCAAAGTGGGGGGAGGCCTGGATGGACTCAGGAAACGGTGCGCGCTGCAGTAGTTCGCGCATCAACCCATACAGGGCCAGGACAACACCACCGTGGAGCAATAGGTTGATGATGCGCTGTTTCCACCATCCCTCCCCGAACAGCTGCTGCACCCAAACAAAGCTGCCGTAAGAAAGCAAGCGTTGCTTTAATTCCAGCAGGCTGCCGTAATGGAGAAAAATATTGTCCTTGAACCGCAAATCGTCAAAAACCAGCTCATTGTTCAATCCGGGCAGGTAAATACCCAGCACAATCGCTGCGATCAGGAAACAAAAAGCGGCCTTTTGTACGCGAGGTAGGTTCATGCTTGGTTTGGGCCGAGCGCAATTGGCACGGCACATGCAACAGTCCGGTAGGCTGCCGAGCTTATCAGACCCGGCAGGTGGTGCTGTTTCTGCCTCAGCGCCCTACGTTCAGCAATTCCACATCAAACTTCAGTGTGGCGTTGGGGGGAATGACGCCACCGGCACCGCGGGCGCCGTAGCCCAGGCCGGGGGGGATGATGAGCGTGCGCTGGCCACCGACTTTCATGCCTTGCACGCCTTCGTCCCAGCCCTGGATAACCATGCCTGCGCCCAGGGCGAAGATGAAGGGGTCGTTGCGGTCGCGGCTGGAGTCGAATTTGGCGCCTTGCTGGCCATCGCTGTAGAGCCAGCCGGTGTAGTGCACGGCAACCTGGTTGCCGCGTGTGGCCTCTGCGCCTTCGCCGACGACGGTGTCTTCGTACTGGAGGCCAGAGGGGGTGGTGGTGTATGCCATGGTAAGGATCCTTCGCTATTAAAAAAATAGCTTTCAGCGCTGATAGGCAGGGCGCTGAAAGCAAAAAAACTTGAAATACCCGGTGTACCGGGGGCGGGTTATTTTCTGGCCCGGCCGGCGACCCAGCGGTTGGCAAAGGCTTGCACGTCGGACAGGCGCTTGAGCAGGTCTGCGCCCGAGGCGGTGACCACGTAGCCTTCGCTGCCGTGGTCGATGAAGCCGGCTTCACGCAGTTCCTTGATGCGTGTGTTGAGCGTATTGGGGGTGATGCCGCCCACGCTGTCTTGCAACAGGCGAAAGGTTTGCGCGTGCCCGTCGCGCAGTGCCCAGAGCACGCGCAGGGCGTAGCGGCATTCGAGTTTGGTAAACAGCTGGTTGATGGCAGCGTTTTCTTTAGAGCTCATGCGGCTTCTCCTTGCGCGTATGGAATAAAAACGATAGCAATATGGTAACGTGGAATCGTGTTTGCTACTAGTTTGCTAGCTCGAAACATACGGCAGACTTGCGCTGAATGCTTAAAAAAACCCCTTGAACTGTTTCGCTATGACGACAACTGCCTCTCCAATACCTCCCGCCCGCCTGCCGCTTGAAGGGCTGCGGGTGGTTGAGTTCACCCACATGGTCATGGGGCCGACCTGCGGCATGGTGCTGGCCGATTTGGGGGCGGAGGTCATCAAGGTCGAGCCCGTTGATGGGGATCGCACCCGCCATTTGCTGGGGGCGGGCACGGGTTTTTTCCCCTTGTTCAATCGCAACAAAAAAAGCGTGGCCATTGACTTGCGCCACCCTGAAGGCCAGGCGGTGGCGCAAAAGCTGGCCTTATCGGCCGATGTGGTGCTGCACAACTTCAAGCCGGGGGCGCTGGCCAAATACGGGTTGGACTATGCCGCCTTGAGTGCGCGCAATCCCCGCCTGATCTACGTGAACCACCAGGGTTTTTTGCCGGGGCCGTATGCGCACCGGGCCGCTCTGGATGAGGTGGTGCAGATGATGGGCGGGCTGGCCTATATGACGGGTCGGCCGGGTGATCCGCTGCGTGCGGGCTCCAGCGTGAACGATATCATGGGCGGCATGTTCGGTGCCATTGGAGCCATGGCGGCGCTGATGCAGCGCGGTATTACCGGGCGCGGTCAGGAAATTGATGCAGCGCTGTTTGAGAACAATGTTTTTCTGGTTGGGCAGCACATGCTGCAGTATGCGATGACGGGGCAGGCGGCGGCTCCCATGCCTGCGCGGATCTCGCCTTGGGGTGTGTACGACGTGTTCACCGTGAAGGATGGGGAACAGATTTTTCTGTCGGCGGTGAGCGATGCGCAGTGGCAAACCTTTTGCGATGCCTTGGGGTTTGCCGATTTAAAAGCGGACCCGCAATGGGCCAGCAACAACGACCGGGTGCGGGGCCGTGGCGTGCTATTGCCTTTGCTGCGCGAGCGCCTCGCGGCTTGGTCTGCAGCGGAGTTGGCCGGCCTTTTTGAGCGCCACGGCCTGCCTTTTGCACCCATTGTGCGGCCCGAGCAGCTCTATGACGACCCGCACCTGCAGGCCAGTGGTGGTTTGGCGGACATTGCCTTGCCCGATGGTGAGCGCGCAGGCCAGAAGGTGGGCACCACGCTTTTCCCTTTGCGAATGGATGGGCAGCGCCTGGGGGTGCGCCTGGACCCGCCCCGGTTGGGGGAGCACACGCGGGCTTTGCTGCTGGGCTTGGGGCTGGACGCTGCCGAGGTGGACGCCCTGGTGGTGCAAAACGCCGTTGCCTGAAACAACCAAGCCCCACGGCCAGATGGCGGTGGGGCTTGGCTTGGGTGCTGGATGGCTTACAGCGAGTCGATGAAGCTGCGCAGCTTGTCCGACCGCGAGGGGTGCTTGAGCTTGCGCAGGGCCTTGGCCTCGATCTGGCGGATGCGCTCGCGCGTCACGTCGAACTGCTTGCCCA
>CAZRFF010000074.1:0-8864 GCA_964599265.1 uncultured Simplicispira sp.
CTGGCGTGGGCGGCTGGCCAGGGCCCGTGCATGCCGTAGCCAAAGGCACCACGCGCGCGCTTGACGAGAAAGGGCGCGCTGACTTCACCCGGATCGCACCAATGCACGGGTGTGGCCAGGCCGAGCTCGCGCGCGGCCGCCTTGAAAGCGAGCTTGTCCAGCGAGATGTCCCAGGCCTGGGGCCGGTACGGCAGCCAGCCGACGAAGCCGATGGCGAACCGGTCGGGCACATCAAAGTACACGAGTTGCTTGCCGTCGCGTCGGCCGACGAATTGCGGGAAGAGCCGGATCTGGCGCGACTCGATACTGACGGTGAGCGACAGATCGACCGCATCGATCAGCGTTCGCGCGGCGTTGCGCTGCGCCCAGGCACCGACGGCCTTGGCGTGTTCGAGGAGGCTGGTCTTGAAGCGGAGGTTCATGTGTGTGGCCCGGTGTCCATGGCTCGCAGCCATGTCCTCGACCTTACCTCAATCCGAACAAGGCACGTCGCATGCGGTCGGTCAGGCTTGGCGTGGCAGAGGTCGGCGCCTCGTCCTGTGTTGGCGCCGTCGGCGTCGTGTGGCTCGATGGTCCGTCAGGCCGCAGCAGATCGCCCGGGTAGTTCGGCAGCCCAAGGCACAACCGGTCGTCAATGCCCAAGGCTTTGACTACGGCCACCGCCTCAATGCACCAGAAGCCGAAGTACGCGCCGTCGGCCTTGTCGTAGTCGTACCAGTAGGGCCGCTCGTACATCGCGGTCATGCGCGACAGCCCCTTTTTCGGCGGGCGATCCAGTTCGCGGTACCAGTGCGTCACGAAGTCGCGCAGCAACTCGGGCTGCCGCGCCGACGGCGCATTCACGGCGTCGAGCAGGCGCTGATAGGGCTTGGGGTGGCACAGCTTGTCGCCAATGGGGCGCCCACTCTGGCGCGTGGCGATCACGCGGTCGAGCAGCGCATCTTCGCCTTCGTTGCCCATGAGCTTGACCAAGCGCTGCCAGTCGCCCTCGGGAAGATCCAGAGCCAGGGCCAGACCGGTCAGCCAGAAGCAGCGGATGTAGTGGTCGAGATTGACCGTCCAGGCGTGGCGGGAATGCTGGATCTCGGGGGTCCAGATCGATGCCCCAAGGCGTTCGGCTTCTTCCCAGGCGTCCAGGAGCGGGGGAACGTGCTGGCCGAGTTCACGAACGGGGTCGCCACGGCAGTAGCGACGCAACGTGACGCTCAGATGCGCGTTCACCATCCCGAACACGAACTGCGGCCGATATTCAGGGTTCATGGAAGGCGACTTCAAGTCCTCCCGGCGCACGGCTACTTCGTCCAAGTCGAATTGAATCCATTTGTCCCACCATGGGGCTGGCATCATCGCGTCGCGCAACATCTCGAACTACCCTCCAATCAACGCCGACCTCGGCTTCGGGATGAACCGGCCAGACCGATCCACCATTCCCACTGTCACATTGCCAAGCGGATCCGTGTGCACGACCCATCGCTCAATGCGCCCGCTCATGATGGCACGATCAATCGCGAGGGCTTCTGCTGGCCCGGCCGATTGGGCAATGCGACTGACTCCAGTGGTACTCCCCAGCAGCCACCCGTCACTCATCTGCACCCCGTCAATCGTATTGCCAAGCCGCGATGCCCCGAATTTGTACTCCACGAGCAAGTAGTCCACATCCGGCCGCTTGACCTTGTACAAGTCGTCGATGCCCTGCTGCCCGACCGTAGGCAGGCGCCCGATACGCTGAGCGTCAGGCACCAGCCGCCCCACGGCCTCTGCGCCCATTGTCTCGCCGATGATCTGCTTTTGCGCCGTGGTCAGCGCCCGGAAATCCATCAGCGGTCGTCCGCCCGCATCGAACAGGCTGGGAATCTTGTGCAGCGCGGCTTCGGCCAGATCGTCCATTGCCCCGAGCACCAGCCTGCCGCCTGCCGTCGAGGCGCTGACCCCCAGTCGCGTGATGGCCTCCACCCCGCCGGCCACCTGCGCCAGGTCGGCCGTAAGCTTGCCCAGTTGCTGCGCGGTGCCTCGAAGGTCGCCCGCAGCAAAGGCATCCTCCATCATCTGCACGTCGATGCGCGCCCTGTTGACGAGTTCCTCTCCCAACTGCTCTCTGGCCTCGGCGGAACTGAGCAGCAGCCCCACGCCATTGATGAACTGGCGCGGCGAGCGCATCACCTCGATGATCGCCTCGCCGGTGGATAGCAGCGAAAATCCTGTACCTTCCGCAAAGCCCCGCAGCACTTCGGCCGAGCGGCCAAGTTCGGTAGTCCATCCGGCGTCAACGAGATCCCCCGGCCGGAGACCCAGTTCGTCGGCGAGTGCATCGCCGTAAGGGATTTCGGCATCGTCGCTGATCATCCCAAAGGGGTCGGGCGGCGGCACGCGTTGGCGCGACGCCATGTCGGCATCAGTTTCGCTGGAGTAGCCCTGCGCCCCGGCATCCAGCCCGGCGTTGACCATGTCGCTGACGAAGGCGCTGGCAAACGCGTACGCCGGGTCTCCCGGACTGCCCAGCGCGCGCAGCGCCGAGCCAAACATGCGCGCCAGCCCTTTGGCCGCGAAGGCCTCGGCGGCGTTCATCGTCCCTGCCTCGAGCGCGTTGTCGATGCCCTTGAGCATGTTGGCCCCGGCCAGGTCGGCCACGCCCGAGGCCAAGGCCGCAAGCGCCCCGTCCCGGAACTTGCCGCCCAGCAGTTCCTGGATGCCGCCTTGCACCGTCATGCGCAGCGCCACCGTGCCTGCGGCTCCGGCCTGGCTGGCCGCCGCCGCGCCGAAGGTGTTCATCAGCCCGGCTGTCAGCCCCCCGGACAGCGCTCCTTGCAAGATGCCCTTGAGAGTCAGGTTGCCGCTGATCATGCCGCTGGCTACCGAGGTGGTTGCGCCTGCCACCGCGCCCGAGACAATGGTGCCTGCCGTCGTCAGCGCCGTGCCGGCCGCCGTGGTGGTGGTCATGCCCATCGCGCTGGCGGCCGCCGGGCCGAGCGTGACGGCGCCGAACCAGGCTGCCACAGCGGTGAAGGCCACCTGGAAGACCGAGTCGATCCAGTCCGATTTGTGCTTGATGTTGTCGTGCGCCGTGGCCCAGCCCGCTTCCAGGTCGAAGCCGACCGCGCTGCGGTTGCGCAGGCGCGGCGGGTCGTTGGGGTCGATGCCTTGCAGGTCGTTGTGGCGCATCTGTCCGCCCACGCCGGCCATCGACCATTTCGGGTTGTCGAAGTCCACTGCGGTGACGATGCTTTGCCCGGATTCGTCGGTGCCGTAGCGCGTGTGGCTGCTGCCGTAGAAGGACTTGAAGGCCTGGTGCTGCAGGCCGCCTTGCTGCGTGTACCAATTGGTGAAGGCATCGGGGTCGAACACGCGCTCCATCACCACCAGCGGCTGGCCTGCGGAGTCGCGCTGCGGTTGGCCGTTCTCGTCGGTCACGACCAGCGTCTGCGTGGTCTGGCGGCCGCTCTCGTCGCTCAGGGTGATGGTGCAGGCTCGCTCGATCCAGCCCGCCCCACTGCCGCTGGACTGCGCCTGGCCCAGCGCATCGGTGTACTGGTTGCGCACCGACGCCATCGCGTTGCCGAGCCTGCTCATTTGCTCGTAGCGCTGCTGTCCGTGGATGCGCACTTGCTCGCGTGCGATGTCGCCGCTGGCCGGGGCCGGCTGTCCGCCGTAGGTATTGATCAGCGCCGCAATCTGCGGGTCGGCCATGTACAGGTCCAGCATGCCCAGTTGGTCCGGGTCGCCCATGGCGCGGCCCGCGGGGGCCGGGCCGGCGTTGAGCGCGTGCTCGGCCGTGGCAAGGCTCCAGATCTGCGGGTGCTGGGCGAACAAACCGGGCACGTCGGTGCCGTACAGCGTGGCCAGCGCCTGCAGCGGGGCGCTGCCTTGGCTGCGGAAGTGGGCTGCGAAGGCGTCTTCGTTGAACTCCATCCAACTGCCGGCAGGCTGATAGAGGGGGCGGCTGCTGTCGTCGTAGCCGGCGAGTACGAGCGGTGCGTTCGGGTCGCTCACGAAGACCAGCTCGCCTCCGTTGATGCTGCGCCGCTGGCCGCTTTCGTCGGTCAACGTGGTCGTTGCCTCGATCCAGCCGGGGCCAGGGGGGGTAGTCAATGCCTGCGCACGGGCGGCTTCGTAGTCTGCGCGGATGGCCACGAGTGCGGTTTCGCGCTCGGCCAGCCACTGCGGGTCAACGGGGGGTTCGCCAACGTAGGCGGCGGCTGCGGGCGGCGGCGCTGGGGGTGCGGTATCCACCAGCTCTCGGGCGGCGACTGTGCCGAGGGGGGCTGCCCGCTCGATGGGCGGCTCCATCGTTTGCGCAGCAGGCTTGCGATCGAACTGGCGTGCCAGCAGGTCGGTTTCGCGGGCCAGGTCGGCCAAGGTCGTCGACGCTGGCTGGGCAGGCTGGGGCGTGATCGGCGGGGCTTGCTCCTGGATCGGCGTGGGTTTCGCGCCGTCCGGCAGCACGGCCAGACCCGCGTCGCCGTCCAGCACCGGCGCAGCAAACTGCGCGTTGGGGTCTTCCCAACTGGGGGTGGTTCTGTTTGAGGCAGTGGTGGTGACTTGCATGGCGGGGCAGTCTGCCCAAGGGGACGGCCTGGCGCCATATGGGTGATTCCTAGCTAGGAATTTTCCTAGCTAGGAATTTCCCCTATATCTTGGTTGGCGCACTACTGATTGTCCCTTAACAAATCCAATGCCAACAACAACTTACGACCGATTGCATTTTGTTGCACAGAGGCAAGTGCGTCGATGTAATTGTTTGTTTTCTGGTGGGTTGTGAAAAACCCGCCTTCACGTTATTCGATCAAGCAGCTTCGGGTTGCTGAGTGAACGGCATTACTGCAGCGTAGCAGCCCTTTTTTACGCGCCCTCCGCAAGGGGTTCAGTCGGCTTCTTTAAGCAGGGCCTTAACATCGTGCGCCATGGCGTCCACACCGCTGCCGTAGCGGTAGTACACACGCAAGCGCCCTTGGGTGTCGTAGATGTAGCTGCCCGCCGAATGGTCCATGGTGTAGCTGGTGGGCGTTTTGCCATCGACCTTTTTATAAAAAATCTTGAAATCCTTGGCCACCGCAGCGACTTGGTCGGGCGTGCCGTGCAGGGCGAGGAAGGTCGGGTCGAAGTTGGCCATGTAGGCCTTGAGCATGTCTGGCGTATCGCGCTCGGGGTCTACGGTGATGAAGACCGATTGCAGGCGCGCGCCATCGGCCCCCAGCGTGCGCTTGACCTCGGCCACCTCCTGCATGGAGGTGGGGCACACGTCCGGGCACTGGGTGTAGCCAAAAAAGACCACCACCACCTTGCCCTTGAAATCCTGGATGCTGCGCGCCTTGCCAAACTGGTCGGCCAGGGGAGCGAAGTCGCGGGCGTAGTCCACCTGCGAAATGTCCACGCCGCGAAACTCGGGCGCGCTCTTGGAACAAGCCGTTAAAAGCACGCTGGCGCCCGCCAATAGAGCGCAAGCAGCTATCGTTTTAAAAGATTTTTGGAACAACATCAGACTCACAGAACGTAATGGTCCACCAGCAGCGCCGCAAACAGCAGGCTCAGGTAGACGATGGAAAAGCGGAAAGTGCGGCGCGCCAGGGCATCTGAATAGCTGCGCCACAGGGCAAAACCATAAGCGCAAAACCCGGCCCCCAGCACCACGGCGGCCACCAGATAAATCCAGGAGCTCATGCCGTACACAAAAGGCATCAGGGCGGCTGCAAACAACGCCAGGGTATAGAGCCACACCTGCAAGCGCGTGTAGGCATTGCCGTGCGTCACGGGCAGCATGGGCAGGCCGGATTTGCGGTAGTCCTCCACACGGTACAGCGCCAGCGCCCAGAAATGCGGCGGCGTCCACAAAAAGATGATGAGGAACAAGATCAACGCCTCGGGCCCCACGTTACCCGCCATGGCGGCCCAGCCCAGCACCGGCGGCATGGCGCCCGAGGCCCCGCCGATCACGATGTTCTGCGGGGTGTTGGGTTTAAGCAGCAGGGTGTAGACCACGGCGTAGCCCACAAAGGTGGCAAAGGTGAGCCACATGGTGAGTGGGTTGGCGCCCTCGTACAAAATGGCCGATCCCAGCACGCACAGCACGGCAGAGAACACCAGTGCCTGCACATCGCTCAACTCGCCCTTGGCCGTGGGGCGCCAGGCGGTGCGCTTCATCTTGGCATCAATGGTTTTTTCCACCAGGCAGTTGAAGGCCGCCGCTGCAGCCGCCACCAGCCAAATGCCCAGGCACGCGACCGCCATGCGCCATAAATCGGCCACCGTGGGCACACCCGGCACAGCCAGCACCATGCCGATGAGGGCGCAAAACACGATGAGCTGCACCACGCGCGGCTTGGTCAGCGCGTAGTACTGCGCCACGCGCGAAGGAAGGGATACGGCCGTTGTGTTCATGCCTTGCTCCTCGCAGTGGCCAGGGGGCTGGCACCCACTCCCTGGCCGGCCGTGTGCGCCAGGGCACTGCGGCTGCCGGCAATGGCCCAGGTCAGCGCCACCACAATGGCCGCGGCCCCGCCCGTGTGCAGCACGGCAGCCACCAGGGGCCAATCCAGCACCACATTGCTCAAGCCGGTGAGCAATTGCAGCACCGCCAGGCCCAGCAGCCAGCGACCCTGGGCCCGCAGCGCCTGCGCCGGTTCACCCGAGAAATGATCCGCGGCACGCAGCAGGCGCCAACCCAGCACCAGCAGCACCGCCAGCACCAGGTAGGCAAACAGCCGGTGCACGTAGTGGATGGCTGTCAGGGCATCAAAGCCGATGTGGCTGCCGTCCTTGAGCACACCCAGCGGGCGCCAGAGCTGGAAGCCCTGCACAAAGTCCATGGCCGGCCACCAACTGCCATTGCAATCGGGAAAAGTGGTGCAGGCCAATACGGCATAGTTGGTGCTCACCCAGCCGCCCAGCGCCACCTGCACCGACACCAGCACCAGGGCAAACACGGCCCCCAGGCGCAAGGCCCCAGGCAAAACCATGGGGGGGCGGCTCCAGGCGGTTTGGGTCTGGCGTACGGCCTGCACGCACAGCAGCGCCAGCAGCACCAGCCCGCCAATGAGGTGCAAGGTGACGATGGCGGGGAAGAGCTTCATGGTCACCGTCCAGGCGCCAAAAGCCCCTTGCAGGCACACCCACAGCAATGTTGCCAGCGCCCAGCCAGGGTGGATGGGCTCCGCCCCCTGGGCGCTGCCCTGCCGCCACTGGCGCTTTTGCCGCCAGGCACCCACGGTGATGGCAATGATGAGCACCCCCACGCTGCTGGCCAGGTAGCGGTGGATCATCTCCACCCAGGCCTTGCCGTGCGTGACCGGCCCGGTGGGCATGGCCTGCTCGGCGGCCTGGATGTCGGCCCGCGCGCCCAAGGGGCTGGCATTGCCGTAGCAGCCCGGCCAGTCGGGGCAGCCCAGGCCCGAGTCGGTCAGGCGCGTGAAGGCGCCAAACATGACCAGGTCAAAAGTCAAAAACAAGGTCAGCACCATCAGCGCCTGCAGGCGCCGCCCGCGCGCCGCCCCCCGGCTGCGCCAGGCCACCCAGGCCAGGGGGCCCAGGGCGATGGTGGCGCCCAGCAGCATGAGTTCGAGGACCGGGGCGAAGTCGTACAGGGTTTGCGTGCTGTTCATGGGGTGGTTTTTTCGTTGCGGCCGGCCTGGTCCCAGGAGCTGGACGCGCGCAGCAGGCGGTCCAGGTCGCGCCGTGCTTTGGCTGCGCCCGCCATGTCAAGCAATGCCGGAAAACGCATCATCCAATTTCCCTTGGGATCCACCAGGTAAAGGTGTTCATTCAATGCCTGGCCCGGCGCTGGCTCCAACCAGCGTGCCAGGGCTTGGGCGTCCACTCGCAGCACCGTGGCCTGGGCCAATGCGCCTTGCAATGCCTGCGGCACGGCTTGTTCGTCCGTGATGAGCCAGACCCAGTCCACCCGGTCTTTCTCCCGGCCCAGGCCCTCGCGCATCTGGCGCTGCAAATACAGGTGATTTTCGCAGACTGCATCACAGGCACCGGAACCCACACTCACCAGCAGCCATTGGCCCAGCAATTGCCCCAAGGGCGCGCCATGGCCGTCGAGGGCGTGGGCGGGCATACCGGCGGGCATGGGGCGCTGGGGCTCGATCAAGGCGCCAAAGTTGCGCCGCCCCTCGGGCCGCACCACGTAATAGGTGAAATACGACGCCACCACCGGCGACAAAAACACCAGAAACAGCAGCACCAATGTGCGCCGTGAGCGGGCGCGCTTGGCCACGGCCTGCGCCAGCGCCTTACTGGGCGCTGCTGGAACGGAAGAGGAAAGGTCGGACAAGTTGGAACCAGACATACAGCAAAACAAGCAGGCCACTGAGCCCGAACCACTGGAAGGCATAGCCCTGGTGCTTTTCCACCCCGGCCGCATAGGCAGGCCATTGGCGCTGCATGCCATCGCCGTCGCCCCCGGTCTGCAATACAGACCCTGGTGCCAGCGCCAGCCCCGTCTCGGCCGCAAAGGCCGCAGTGTCCAGATTTTGCCGGATGCGAGAAACCCCAGGGTTCTGGCCGGTACCCGAAAGCTCCAGCAGCCGGGACGGCTCACCCGCCCAGCGCCCCTGCACGTCCACCCACCCGTCGGGCGTATGGATGGGGGCCAGGCGGGTGCGGTCTTGCACATCGCGCGCAATCCAGCCGCGCTGCACCAGCACATGCGACGATGAGCCCTCCAATTGCAATGGCGTGAGCACCCAGAACCCCGCCCGCCCTTGCATGGGCCGGTTCTCCAAATACACCGTATCCTGCACCCGCCAGCGGCCACGCAGCAGCACGCGGCGGTGCAGCATGCCTGCGGTTTGCGCCGCCCCCCCTTGCCATGCGGCCAAGAAAGCGGGGGTGTCCAAGGGCGGCAAACGGGCCTGGGCTTGGACGGC
>CAZRFF010000075.1:0-8812 GCA_964599265.1 uncultured Simplicispira sp.
GGGGGGGGGGGGGGGGGGTGGCGCGGTGTTCACGTTCCCGCCGACGTTCGCGCTCGGGGTCGCCATTGCGATCGTGGTCGCGCCGCTTCATTTTCACGATGCGCAGCGTTTCCGGGTCGATCTTGGCCTTGAAGGCGCGGCCCTCGGCGTCCTTGCCGCGGATGGCGTAGCAGCCGTCGTCGATCTTGAGCTGCTGGATATCCCAGCCGCGCTGGGCGGCCATTTGGCGCACGGCTTCACGCGGCTGCCAGCGCTGCACGGGGGCGTCGCAGTCGTCATCGGCCAGGGCGGGCAGGGCCGCCAGGCCCAAAGACAAGGCCAATAGACCGTGGCGCAGGGTAGGGAGGTGTTTCATGGCATGGCTCCTTGGTAGATAGGCTAACGCATGGCAAACGACTCGCGGTGCAGGCGCCAGGGGTGCGTGCTGCCGGTGTGCGCATCCAGCGCATCGCCCAGGCCTTGCGGTCCGCAAAACCAGATGTCCAGCGGCCCCTGGGCCTGCGCGGCCAAAGCCTGGGGTGTGAGCCGCTGGCCCTGGGCGTCGTCGTGCACCGTCAGCAACACCTGGGCCTGGGCGCACAGGGCTTGCAGGCGCTCCAGCAGGGGGTCGTGTGCGGCGTTGCGGGTGCAGTAGTGCATGTGCACGGACTGGGCGTTGTGGGCGGCGCCGCCCTGGCGCGCTTCCAGCAGGGCGATGAAGGGCGTCACACCCACGCCACCGGCCACCCACACCTGCTGGCGCGCCGCGCTGCCTTTGCCGTCAAAGCGGCCGTAGGGGCCTTCGATGGTGATGGGCTGCCCAGTGCGCAGGCGCTGGCCCAGGGTGCGGGTGTAGTCGCCCAGGGGCTTGATGACCAGGCGCAGCAAGGCTTCGCCCTGCGCCGTGTGGCCCAGGCTGCCCGGTGCGCTGGCAATGGTGAAGGGGTGGGCGCCTTCGCTGCGGTCAAAGCGTACAAAAACAAACTGCCCGGCCTTGTGCCCCGACCAACCGGCGGGCAGGGCGCACAGCACTTCGATGGGGTCGTTGGCCCCGCCTGCGCCCAGCACTTGCACGGCATGGATGCGCCCCGCGTGCCTGCGCCGCAGGCCCACCCAGCCCGCCAGCGACCACAGCGCGGCCAGGCTGCCCAGCAGCATCAAACCCCCCATGAGCAGGCCCAGCGGCAGGGCCCAGAATGACAGCGGCATCAGCGCCACGCCGTGCAGCACCAGGGCCAGGTACAGCAGGGGCATGGCGCGGTGCAGAACGCGCCAGGGGCGGTAGGCCAGCACCCTGGTCAGCAGCGTGATGGCCACCATGGCCAGCAGCAGGTAAAACGCCCATTCGCCCAGGTCTTTGGCCAATCCGCGCATGTCGGTCAGCCAGGGCAGCACGGCGTCGTGCCCGGGTTTGCCAGCGCGGCCCCACACCGCTTTGATGAGGCCGCCGCCCTCCTTGGCGCCCCAGTGCAGGATGGCCGTGAGCGCCGCGCCCATGCCCGCCCACTTGTGCAGGCGGTAGACCTGATCCATGCCCCCCAGGGGGCCTTCGAGCAGCGGCAAGCGCAGGGCCAGCAGCATGACCAGGCTCATCAGGCCCAGGCTCCACAGGCCGGACAGCACAATGAACTGGTCGCGCAGTTTCCACCAGCCGGTGGCTTGGCCTTGGGTGTTGACCAGGGGCACAATGCCCATGTCGGCCGGGGCCACGGCCACCCAGGCCAGGGTGATGGCTAGGAGCCAGAGGGCCAGGGCAGATTTGGTTCGCATGGGGAATCCCTTTCTTGGTATGGCAGGCATTGTGAAAAAACCAAGCTGAACAGATGCTGAAAATGCCATTCAGCCGCCGTTCAGGCAGGCGCCGCTATAAATGGGCCCATGACCTACCCCACCCCACCCCTACGGCGCCGCTTGGCCTGGCTGGCACTGGCCTTGGCCGGGCTGGCGGCCCCCGCCTTGCACGCCGACGAGCGTGACCATGAACGGGCGCGCCAGGCCCTGGAGCAAGGCCAGGTGCTACCCCTGCGCAGCGTGCTGGAAAAGGTCGAGCGCGACCACCAGGGCCAGGTGCTCAAGATTGAGTTTGAACACGATGACGGCCGTTTCGTGTACAAAATCCGCCTGTTGCAAAACGATGGCCGCATGGCCAAACTCAAGGTGGACGCCGTCGATGGCCGGGTGCTGGGCATACAGCGCCGCGAACCTGGGCACGACAAAGAGCACGAAAGGGACAGGGATGCGCATCCTCGTCGTTGAAGACGAACCCACGCTCAACGCACAGTTGGCGCAGGCCATTGCCGCTGCCGGCCATACGGTGGAATCTGCCGCCGATGGTGTGCAAGCCCACTACCTGGGCGATGTGGAAGACTTTGACGCCGTGGTGCTCGACCTGGGCCTGCCCCAGCTCGACGGACTCTCCGTGCTGCGCCGCTGGCGCGCCGCGGGGCGTGGCATGCCTGTGCTCATCCTCACCGCCCGCTCCGCCTGGCACGAAAAGGTCACGGGCATGGACGCGGGCGCCGACGACTACCTGGCCAAACCCTTCCATATGGAAGAGCTGCTCGCCCGCCTGCGCGCCTTGCTGCGCCGCCGGGGCGAGCACGCCAGCGCCGAATGGCGTTGCGGCCCCATCGTGCTCGATACGCGCCAGGCGCGCGTGCTCGTCGATGGCCAGGCCCTCACGCTCACCAGCCACGAATTCAAACTGCTCTCGCTGCTCATGCAGCGCAAGGGCGAGGTGCTCTCGCGCACCGAACTGTCCGAGCACATTTACCCGCAAGACAGCGACCGCGACTCCAACACCATCGAAGTGTTCGTCGGCCGCTTGCGCAAAAAACTGCCGCCCGGCAGCATAGAAACCGTGCGCGGCATGGGCTACCGGCTGGTGGAAGCGGGCGCCAGCGCATGAATGCCCGCCCAGGCCCTTATTCGCTGCGCCTGCGCTTGCTGGCCGGCACGCTGGCCTGGATGCTGTTGGCCATTGCCCTGGTGGGCTGGGGGCTGCGGGCTTTGTTCCAGGACCACATCACCCAGCAGCTGCAAGCGCAGCTGCTGGTGCAGCTCGACCAACTGAGCGCCGCCGTGGATTGGGAGCCTGCCAAGGGCGTACAGGTGGCCCCCATGGCGGCCGACCCGCGCATGACCGAGCCCTTCTCGGGCCTGTACTGGCAGATCGACCGGCTGGGCAGCGCCCCCCAGGCGGGCGTGGCACGTTCGCGCTCGCTGTGGGACCAGGTGCTGCCCCTGCCTGCAACGCCTGCGGACGGCTTCCCCAGCGGCCCGCGTGTGCTGGGTCTGCAGGATGCCCAAGGCCACGCCCTGCTGGCCGTGGAGAGGGCCCTGCAACTGCCCGAAGACGATGCCCCGCCCCTGCGCCTGGTGGTGGCGGGAGACAGGGCCTTGCTGGCTGAGCCGCTGCAGCGCTTTACCAAGCTGCTGCTTCTGGCCCTGGGCATGCTGGCCCTGGGCCTGGCGGTGGCCGTGGCCGTGCAATTGCAGCTGGCGCTATGGCCGCTCCAGCGCCTGCAGGCCAGCCTGGCCGCCGTGCGGCGAGGCAGCGCCATGCAGTTGCAAGGGCCTTTTCCGCAAGAACTGCAACCCCTGGTGAGCGACTTCAACCACATGCTGCAAGAAAACGCCGAAATGGTGCAGCGCGCCCGTACCCAGGCGGGCAATCTGGCCCATGCGGTACACACACCGCTGTCTATTTTGGGCAATGCGGCCGCGCAAGACCACAGCCCCCTGGCGCAGCTGGTGCAAGAGCAGGTGGCCAGCGCCCGCCGCCAGGTGGACTACCACCTGGCCCGCGCCCGTGCCGCCGCCGCCGTGCGCGCTACGGGCCTGGCGGTGCCGGTGTGGCCACCACTGCAAGCCTTGCTGCGCACCATGCAGCGCCTGCATGCGGAGCGTGGCATCGCGTTCACCTTGGCCGCTGGCGCACACGGTGGCGCCGCCTTCCGCGGCGAGGAGCAAGACCTGTACGAAATGCTGGGCAACCTGATCGACAACGCTGGTAAATACGCCCACACGCAAGTGCAGGTGGACGTGCAGGAACGGGGCGGCATGCTGCACATCACCGTGGACGACGATGGCCCCGGCATTCCACCGGCCGAGCGCGAACGCATGTTCCAGCGCGGCGTGCAACTGGACGAGCAGCGCCCTGGTTCCGGCCTGGGCCTGGACATCGTGCGGGCCCTGGCCGAAACCTATGGCGGCAGCGTGCAGGTGCAAGATTCGCCCTGGGGCGGGGCCCGGCTGTGCCTGTACTTGCCTGCGGCTGTGCCCGTATCCTGACCCCTCATCTTTTCAAACAATGGTTAACAATGTCGCACCAGTGACATTTAAATACGTGTTTGGAGCACAATACAGGCACAGGTACCCTTTCCATGCTCGACACTGTGCCCCCCAGAAAACAGCTTGCCAATGCCTTGGTGCGCCCGCTGGTTCCCCAAGATTTGGTGGGCCTGCTGGAGGTGCAAGAGGCCTGTTATGGCGCAGGCTACCTGGAAAGCCCCGAGGTTTTTGCCCGCCGCATTGCCCATCCCGCGCAATGCTCGCTGGTATTGGAATGGCAAGGCCGCGTGGGCGCTTACCTGGCGGCCTACGACAGCGGCCAGGGCAAAGTGACCCCCTTGCATGGCGATTTTGAAACCATCGCCCAGCCCGATACCCTGTATTTGCACGACTTGGCAGTTTTGCCCGAGCTGGGTGGCCATGGCGTGGCGCCCAGGTTGCTCCATGTGCTGTGGGCACAGGCCCGTGCCCGCAGTCTGCAGCGCTCGGCCCTGGTGTCGGTGCAGGGCACACAAAGCTTTTGGCAGCACCAGGGCTACATGCCCTGGACGCTCAGCGACCCCGTACAGTGCGAGCGCCTGATCGCCTATGGGCGCGATGCCGTGTACATGCGGCGGCGGCTGGACTGAACAACACCGCCCGCCAGGCCTCTGTGGAGGCATGGCGATAATCCCCGCCATGCCAAACCGCTGGAAACCCAACGTCACCGTCGCCGCCGTGGTCGAGCGCGACGGCCATTTTTTGCTGGTGGAAGAAGAAACCGCCGATGGCCTGCGCCTGAACAACCCGGCCGGCCACCTGGATCCGGGTGAATCGCCCCTGCAGGCCTGCGTGCGCGAGGTGCTGGAGGAAACCGCGTTCGACTTCACGCCCACGGCCCTGGTGGGGGTGTACCTCAACCGCTTTCGGCGCACGCGCACGGGTGACGACATCACCTACATGCGCTTTGCCTTTGCTGGCCGCCTGGGGACGCACCATGCCTGGCGCCAACTGGACGATGGCATCGTGCGCGCCCTGTGGATGACGCCCGAAGAAATCCGCGCCAGCCGTGCCCGCCACCGCAGCCACATGCTGCTGCGCTGCGTGGAGGACTACCTGGCGGGCCAGCGTTTTGGCCTGGAAGTGGTGCACACCGATCCCAGCGTGGGTGTGCCGGTGGCCGAGTAGGCGCGCGCTTCAGGTTTTGCCGCCCGCCTCGGCCATTTGCACCATCAGGCGGTGGTAGAAGCGGATGGCGTCGGCATAGTCTTTGATGGCCAGGCGCTCGTTGGTGCCATGGAAGCGCGGCAGGTCTTCGCCTTTGGCGCGGATGGGTGAGAACTTGAAAATATGGTCGCTGATGCCCTCGTAGTGGATGGAATCGGTGGCGGCCACCATCAGCCCCGGGGCCACCAGCGCATCAGGGAACACTTCGCGGATGGTGCGGCCCAGCACCTGGTACTGCGCCGAGCCCGTGGGCGCCACCTTGGATGCTTCCTTGGCACCGTCGGCGGGGACAATATTGAATTGGTTTTCAGGCGCGGCCTTGGCCACCTGGGCGTGCACATGCTCCAGCACGCCCGCCTTGGTGTCGCCGGGCAGGATGCGGAAGTTCACCGTGGCGTCGGCGCGGCCGGGCAGCACATTGTCTTTGTTGCCGGCGTTCACAATGGTCAGCGCCGTGGTGGTGCGCAGCATGGCGTTGGTGCTGCCGGTGTTCTCAAGCTGCTTTTGTACCACCGGGCCAAACAGCCACAGGTTGGACAGCGCCACGCGCGAAAAGCCCTGCATGTGCGGCGCCAGGGTGTCGAACATCTCCCCCGCAATGCCCTGGATGCCGCCGGGCATCTGGTTGTTCTCCAGGTTGGAAAGGGCGGCGCTCATCATGGCAATGGCGCTGCTGCCTTTTTTGGGCGGCATGGACGAGTGCCCCGGCGTGGCCGTGACGCCGATGTTCACCGACATATAGCCCTTCTCCGCCACGCCGATGAGGGCGGCAGGCTGCGCCAGGCCCGGCATGACGCCGTCGAGCACCAGCAGGCCCTCGTCGAGCACAAAGTCGAGCTGCACGCCCCGCTCCTTGAGTAGGGCGGCCATCTTGGCGGCGCCGCGGTAGCCGCTCACTTCCTCGTCGGCGCCGTAGGCCAGGTAAATGGTGCGCGGGGGCTGGTAGCCCTGGGCGAGCAGCATTTCCACGGCCTCCAGTTGCGACAGCAGGTTGCCCTTGTCGTCCCAGGCGCCCCGGCCCCAGACGAAACCGTCTTTCACCACCCCCGAGAACGGCTCCTGCGCCCAATGGCCTTCCGTGCCAGGGGCAATGGGCACCACGTCCTGGTGCGCCAGCAGGGCAATGGCCTTGGCCTTGGGGTCTTTGCCCTCCCAGGTGTAGAGCAGGCTCAGGCCGCCCACCACCTCGCGCTTCAGTTTGGTGTGCACCAGGGGGAATTGTTTTTCCAGCAGCGCGTGCAGGGCGCGGAACTGGTCGGCGTTGAGCTGGGCATCGTCGTGCGAAGACACGGTTTTAAGGCGCACGGCCTGGGCCAGGCGCTGGGCGACGGCATCGGTGTTGATGGCCACAGGGGGCAGCGGTTCGACCTGCCATTGGCGCGAACCTTTGCGCAGCGTGTTGACGCCCACAGCGCCTGCCAGCAGCAGCACCAGGGCCAGCAGGGCCCACAGGGTTTTTTTGATCATGAAAGGTCTCCTTGGATTCCTGCCGGGGGGCGGCATGGTGGCGGCCACCTGTAACCATCTGCAAGTGTCACTGCATGTTACGGGTCTTGCTGGCGTTTGTGGGGTGGTAGAAACGCCAGTCATGGTGGCAATCTCGCCATGCAGAAGGCCCCACCCTGGCCCCCACAGGGCTGGTGGCCTTCGCGATAATGGGCGCATGATCAAACAGCGCGTCGTGGTGGGCCTGTCGGGCGGGGTGGATTCCGCCGTCACCGCCCACCTGCTCAAGCAACAAGGCCACGAGGTGGTCGCCATCTTCATGAAGAACTGGGAAGATGACGACGACAGCGAGTACTGCTCCAGCCGCCAGGATTTTTTGGACGCCGCCAGCGTGGCCGACGTGCTGGGCATCGAAATAGAACACGTCAACTTTGCCGCCGAGTACAAGGACCGCGTATTTGCCGAATTCTTGCGCGAGTACCAGGCCGGGCGCACGCCCAACCCCGACATCCTGTGCAACGCCGAGATCAAGTTCAAGTCCTTTCTCGACCACGCCATGCGCCTGGGCGCCGAACGCATCGCCACCGGCCACTACGCGCGTGTGCGCCAGAACCCGCACAGCGGCCTGTTCGAGCTGCTCAAGGGGCTGGACCCGAGCAAGGACCAAAGCTATTTTTTACACCGGCTGAACCAGGCGCAGTTGTCCAAAACGCTGTTTCCGGTGGGCGAGCTGCACAAGAGCGAGGTGCGCCGCATCGCCGCCGAGATTGGCCTGCCCAACGCCAAAAAGAAGGATTCGACCGGCATCTGCTTCATTGGCGAGCGGCCTTTCCGCGAGTTTTTGAACCGCTACATCTCCAAGGAACCCGGCCCCATCCTCGACGAGCGCGGGCGCAAGCTCGGCCAGCATGTGGGCCTGTCGTTCTACACCCTGGGCCAGCGCCAGGGCTTGGGGATAGGCGGCGTGAAGGAAAAAGGCGCAGCGCGCGGCGCGGGCGAGCACGCGCCCTGGTTTGTGGCGCGCAAGGACATCGCCAAAAACACCCTGCGCGTGGTGCAGGGGCACGAACACCCCTGGCTGCTGTCGCACCAACTCAGCGCGCAGGATGCAAGCTGGGTGGCAGGCCAAACACCCGCACCCGGCACTTATGCCGCTAAAACCCGCTACCGCCAGCAGGACGCGGCCTGCACCTTGGCCGCCACTGCCGATGGGTTTGCGCTGCAATTCCCCGAGGCGCAATGGGCCGTCACGCCCGGCCAGAGCGCGGTGCTGTACGACGGCGAGGTTTGCCTGGGCGGTGGCGTGATTGCCAGCGCGCAGACGCTGGCCTGAGCCCTTTGGGGGCCTATGGGTTGCCCATAGGCGGTGGGTGCATTAAGGCACTGTGCGCTCAGAACGGCACATCGTCGTCCATGTCGTCAAACCCGGATGACGCGCGCGGTGCGGGAGCAGCGGGTGCTGGCGCGGGGCGTGCGGCAGGGGCTGGACGTGGCGCGGGGGCTGCGGCGCGGCGGGGGGCCTGGTCGTAGCCGTCGCTGCTGCCGTAGCCTTCGTCGTATCCACCGCCCTGGCCGCCGCCCATGCCTTGGCGGCTGCCCAGCATTTGCATGGTGTCGGCGCGGATTTCGGTGCTGTAGCGTTCTTGCCCGGTTTGCTGGTCGGTCCACTTGCGGGTGCGCAAGGAACCTTCTACATACACCTGCGAGCCTTTGCGCAGATACTGGCCCACGATTTCGGCCAGGCGGCCGTTAAAGACCACGCGGTGCCATTCGGTGGCTTCGCGCATTTCGCCGCTTTGCTTGTCTTTCCACTTGTCGGTGGTGGCGATGGTGACGTTGGCGATCTGGTCGCCGCTGGGGAAGGTGCGCATTTCCGGGTCGCGGCCCA
>CAZRFF010000076.1:0-8788 GCA_964599265.1 uncultured Simplicispira sp.
CCGAACACCACGTGCGTATCGACCACGCCCGGATCCACAATGCCTTTGCCAATGGTGGCCGCCACGCTGAGGTGGAAGATGAAAATGGCCACGAAATTAAAAAAAGCGGCAAACACCACCGCCTGGCCAGGGCGCAGCACCCCGGTGGAGACGACAGTGGCAATGGAATTGGCCGCGTCGTGAAAGCCGTTCATGAAATCGAACAGCACGGCCATCGCGACCAGCAGAATGACAACCCAGAGGGCGGTAGGAACGGCTTCCATGGAATGAACCGCCTGCGCCTGGGGTCAGGAATTTTCGAGGACGATGCCCTCGATCAGGTTGGCCACATCCTCGCACTTGTCGGTGATGGTTTCCAAGAGCTCGTAAATGGCCTTGAGCTTGATGAGCTCGCGCACATCCACGTCTTCGCGGAAGAGTTTGCTCATGGCGCTGCGCAGAACGCGATCGGCATCGCCTTCGAGGCGGTCGATTTCTTCACAGGTTTTGAGCGCTGCCTCGGCCGTGGCCGGGTCGGCCAGCTTGTTGAGCAGCTTGACGGCATCGCGCAGGCGTTCGCAGCTCTTGACGCTCAGGTCCGTCAGGCGCGAGATCTCGTCCGTCATGTAGCGCACGTCGTACAGGCTCATGGTCTCGGCCGAATCCTGGAACAGGTCGGCCACATCGTCCATGGTGTTGATCAGCGAGTGGATTTGCTCACGGTCAATGGGGGTGATGAAGGTCTTATGCACCGCCTTGTTGATGTCGTGCGTGATACGGTCGGCGGCGCGCTCGGCGTTGTCCACATCCTGGGCGTATTTTTCGCGCAGGTGCAGATCGTTGTAGTTGATCACCAGCTGCGAGAACGCATACGCCGCCTCGACGATGCGGTCGGCGTGCTGGTTGAACATGTCGAAAAAATTGCCTTCACGCGGCAACAACTTGCCAAACAGCATGAGAAATTCCCAAGTCGGGGTAGTCGTATGGAAGAGGAGACGGGACGTGCCGCAATTGCATCATTGTGTGAACAATGCAGCCAACCTGGCGAGTTTAACCGGGTCAGCGCCCCACCCCTTCAGCCCCCACGGAAAATAAAGTAGACCGCGCCCACCATGCACAGGCCAGCCCAGAGGTAATCCCATTTGAGGGGCTGGCCCAGGTAGAGCACGGCAAAGGGCACAAACACCGAGAGGGTAATGACCTCTTGCAGAATTTTGAGCTGCCCCACATTCAATTGCGTAAAGCCGATGCGGTTGGCGGGCACCTGCAGCAGGTACTCGAACAGGGCGATGCCCCAACTGACCAGTGCGGCGATGTACCAGGGCGCGGTGGCCAGGTTCTTCAGGTGCCCGTACCAGGCAAAGGTCATGAACACGTTGCTGGCGATAAGCAGCAGCACGGTTTGCAGGCCAACGGGCAAAGTTTGCAGGGTTTGCAGCATGTGCGGGGCGGCAGGAACAGCGGCGGGCATCAACAACAAGGCACCGCCGGGCGGTGCCTTGTTGCCAGAAAACGCAAGCGTATCACTCGCCCAGGTAGGCAGCGCGCACCTTGGGGTCGTTCAGCAGGTCTTGGCCCGCACCGGTCATGGTGATGAGGCCCGACTCCATGACGTAGCCGCGGTCGGCGATGGCGAGCGCCCGGCTGGCATTCTGCTCCACCAGCACAATGGTTACGCCCAGGGCGTACACGTCGCGCACCACCTCGAAGATCTTGTCCACCATGATGGGCGACAGGCCCATGGAGGGTTCGTCCAGCAGCAGCACCTTGGGCTGGCTCATGAGCGCGCGGCCCATGGCCAGCATCTGCTGCTCGCCGCCCGACATGGTGCCCGCGAGCTGGTCTTTGCGTTCGCGCAGGCGGGGGAAAATGTTGAACATCTTCTCGACATCCGCCTGGATACCGGCCTGGTCGTTGCGCGTGTAGGCGCCCATGAGCAGGTTTTCGGTGATGGTCATGCGGGCGAAGACGCCGCGGCCTTCGGGCACCATGACCAGGCCTTCTCTCACCAAATCCCAGGCTCCGCGGCCGCGGATGCTCTTGCCCAGGTATTCGATGTCGCCATCGTTCATGCCCAGGGAGCCGGTGATGGCCTTCATGGTGGTGGTTTTGCCAGCGCCGTTGGAGCCGATGAGCGACACCAGCTCGCCCTCGCGCACTTCAAAATCCACGCCCTTGACGGCCTGGATGCCGCCGTAGGCCACTTTCAGGCCTTTGACTTTCAGCAGTACATTGGTTTTTTCGGCCATGCTCAGTGTCCTCCGGTGCCCAGATAGGCCTCAATCACTTTTTCGTTCTTCTGCACGTCGGCGGGCGTGCCCTCGGCAATTTGCTTGCCGTAGTCCAGCACCGTGACACGGTCGCACAGACCCATCACCAGCTTCACATCGTGCTCGATGAGCAAAATGGTGCGGTTGTCGTTGCGGATACGGTCGATCAATTCGCGCAGTTGCACTTTTTCGGTGGCGTTCATGCCGGCGGCAGGCTCATCGAGGGCGATGAGCTGCGGGTCGGTGGCCAGGGCGCGGGCGATTTCCAGGCGGCGCTGGTCGCCGTAGGACAGGGTGCGCGCCTTGTAGTCGGCTAACTTGCCGATGCCCACATAGTCGAGCAACTCTTGCGCACGCTTGGCGATGGCGGCTTCTTCTGCCTTGAAGCCCTGGGTGCGGAAGATAGCCCCCATGAGGCCGGAATGCGTGCGGATGTGCCGCCCCACCATCACGTTCTCCAGTGCCGTCATTTCGGCAAAGAGGCGAATGTTCTGGAAGGTACGTGCAATGCCCGCCTTGGCCACCAGGTGCACGGCCGTGGGCTCGTAAGGGTGGCCGGCCAGCTCGAAGCTGCCGCTGTCGGGGGTGTACAGGCCGGTGATCACGTTGAAGAACGTGGTCTTGCCTGCGCCGTTGGGGCCGATCAGGCCATAGACCTGACCGCGTTGGATGGTGATGCCCACATCAGAGAGGGCCTGCAAGCCGCCAAAACGCTTGGAAATGCCGGCGACCTTCAGCACCACATCGTTGGTTTTTTCTGCCATGTTCAAACTCTCGGTGGTGTTCTCAGGACTTGTGTGCCAGGTTCTTGCCGTGCTCGGGCGACGGCCACAGACCGCGCGGACGCAGCAGCATGACGACGATCATGGCCAGGGCAATGAGCAACTGGCGCAGGATGGCCGAGTCGAGGCGCCCGTCGGTCATGGCCTGCAGGGGGCCGGCCACGTAGCGCAGCACCTCGGGCAAGGCAGACAGCAGCACGGCGCCCAAAATCACGCCCGGCAGGTGGCCAATGCCGCCCAGCACCACCATGGCGACGATCATCACCGACTCCATCAGGCTGAAGGATTCTGGCGAGACGAAGCCCTGGAAGGCGCCGAACATGGCGCCGGACACACCGCCGAACGAAGCGCCCATGCCGAAAGCCAGCAGCTTCATGTTGCGCGTGTTGATGCCCATGGCCTTGGCGGCAATTTCGTCTTCGCGGATGGCCATCCAGGCGCGGCCGATGCGCGAGTCTTGCAGGCGGTAGCAGATGATGACGGTGAAGATCACCAGCACCAGGAACAGGTAGTAATACAGCGAGACAGAGTTGATGTCGTAACCGAACAGCTCCAGGCGCTTACCCAGATCCAGCCCGAAAATGCGCACCGAATCGATCTGCCCAATGCCCTTGGGGCCGTTGGTGATGTTGACCGGGTGGTCCAGGTTGTTCATGAAGATGCGGATGATTTCACCAAAGCCCAGCGTCACGATGGCCAGGTAGTCGCCGCGCAGCTTGAGCACCGGAATGCCCAGCAGCACACCTGTACACGCCGCCAGCACCAGGGCCAGCGGAATCACCAGCCACAGCGAGAGGTGCATGCCATCGGGGAACATGGTGGCAAACCAGGCAAAGTTATCCGTCAGGTGGGGCGAGGCCAGCAGGCCGAACATATAGGCCCCCACGGCGTAGAAGGCCACGTAGCCCAGGTCAAGCAGGCCGGCATAGCCCACCACGATGTTCAGGCCCAGAGCCAGCATCACGTACAGCAGGGCCAGGTCGGCGATACGCACCCAGGCATTGCCAAAATATTGCAGGATGAGCGGCAGCACGAGCAGCGCAATGCCACCCAGAATCCACTGGATCTTGTTGTTTTTCATAGTGTTGTTCTCCTCAGGCGCGGTCGGCCACACGCTCACCCAGCAGGCCCGAGGGGCGCAGCGTGAGGATGATGATCAGCACGATGAACGCAAAAATATCGGCGTAGTGGCTGCCCAGCACACCACCCGTGAGAGCGCCGATGTAGCCCGAGCCAATGGCTTCGATCAAGCCCAGCAAAATACCGCCGATCACGGCGCCGGCCAGGTTGCCAATGCCACCGAACACGGCGGCGGTAAAGGCCTTGAGGCCAGGCAAAAAGCCCATGGTGTGTTGCGCCGTGCCGTAGTTGGAGGCGTACATCATGCCGGCAATGGCCGCAAGCACAGCGCCGATGATGAAGGTGGCCGAAATGACCATGTCGGGCTTGACGCCCATGAGGGCGGCCACGCGCGGGTTTTCGGCCGTGGCACGCATGGCGCGGCCCAGGCGGGTGTAGTTGACCAAGTACACCATGGCGGCCAGCGAAATGGCCGTGATGCTCAAAATCAGGATCTGCGTGGGCGTGATGACCGCGCCGCCAATCTCGAACGGCGTGCTGGGCAACAGCGTGGGATAGGGTTTGTAGTTGGGCTTCCAGATGATCATGGCCAGGGTTTGCAGCAACAGCGACATACCGATGGCGGTGATCAGGGGGGCCAGGCGCGGGCTGTTGCGCAGGCGTTTGTAGGCCACCTTTTCAATCGTGTAATTGAGCGCAGCCGCCACGATGCAGGCGATCACGGCTGCCAGCAGCAGAATGAGCCAACCAGGAGCGCCTGGCATGGCTTCTCTCATGAGGCCGATGCAGGTCCAACTGGTGAGTGCACCGATCATGAGCACTTCGCCGTGGGCAAAGTTGATCAGTTGGATGATGCCGTACACCATGGTGTAGCCCAAGGCTATCAAGGCGTACATGCTGCCCAGTACCAGACCATTGATGATCTGTTGCAGCAAAATGTCCATAAAAAGTCCTTCGTTTTTGACGGGTCCGCGTTGGAGGCACCAGAAGCGGTACAGCCTTTTGGGCCCGCCTGCCATGTAGCAAAAAACCCGCTAGGAATGCGGCCATGCGGGTTTCGGTGCGGAATTGTAGCGACTGACGGCCACGCATCGCCACCCCCGCGAGAAGGGGTTTTCCCTTGGGTTAGTGCCTTATCAGCGAGGTTCTTCCCGCATAAGTAACAGTGATGTAACGCAGTTTTGAAAACAAGCACCTTATTTCGCGCACCGCGCATTCTGCGTCAGTGGCCTCCCCTATGCGCAACCCTGGGCACCCCTCCCGAGGTGCCGCCGCCCTCAGCGGTACATGTGCAGCCGGCCTAGCGGCTCGAACGAGGGGCTCTTCCACAGCTCCAGCAGCAGCACGGCCTTGGGATTCACGGCCCCGTTCGCCGCGCCCGCCGTCCACTCGCGCCAGAGACCGGCGCAGTAGGCGTCGAACGCGGGGTCGGCTGGCGCCGCTTGCAGGGCGGGCGCTGGCGCCAGTGCGTGCTCGTCGCCGCCCAGCGCTTCGAGTTCGCCGAGGATGGCGTCGAGTTCGCCTGCACTGGCGTCGGCCTGGGCGAGCCCGTTGATGGCGGCCTGGCCGGCCAGTTCCCTGATCTCCCTGGCCAGCTTGATGGGGTTCACCAGGGGGAAGGGCAGCGTCACGGCCGGCTGCTCCTGCAACTGCGGTGTGTGCGGCGTGGGGTAACCGGCCTCGTCGTACAGGCGGTAGGCCAGCTCCGTGCAGACCAGCCGGGCCGGGTCGCGCGAGATCTCGTGGTGGATAAGCCACTTGAGCAGCCGGTGCACCAGGGGGTGGAAGGTCGTCGCCTTGCGGGCGAGGGCCGCGACCGCCAGCGGCACCAGCGCGTCCGTGGCGTAGCCGTGGTCGATGTAGCCCAGGCCGCAGGCGCGCAACAGCCCTTCGTCCCCGGTGGTAAACCCGGCGCGGGGGCGCAGCACCTCGATGAATTCGACGTTCGCCTTGCGCACCCGCTCAGCCAGCGGGGCCAGCCGCACCTTGGGGGGCGACGCCTCGATCAGCGCATCGGCGTCGTACACGACCGAGGCGTGGCTGAACTTGGCGTTGCCCAGCCAGGCGATCATCTTGCCGATTTCCGAATCGGACATGGACAGCAGCAGGTCGCCTGTCTTCAGGTCCGTGATCTCAAGTTCGCGCCGCTTCGTTTCGTTCATGGTGGTCTCCTGGTGAAAGAACGGGTGCATCGGCCGCAGGCGCGGGCTCGACGCGGTCGCGCCCGCGCTGCTTGGCCAGGTACGCGGCGGTGTCGGCGGCGTTGATGAGGGCATCGGCATCCGGCACCGTGGGGCCGAGCGCCGCCACGCCGATGCTGGTCGTCAGCCCCAGCACGTTGCCGCCGGTCGGGATGCGCAGGGTCTTCAGGCGGCTGCGGATGCGTTCGGCCACCTGGCAGGCGCTCGCCAGGCTGGCGCCGGGCAGCAGCACGACGAATTCCTCGCCGCCCCAGCGGCCCAGGGAATCGCTGGTGCGCAGTTCCTGGCGCACCGGCTCGACGATGCCTTGCAGGCAGGCATCGCCCGCCGCATGGCCGTAGCGGTCGTTGATCAGTTTGAAATGGTCCAGGTCGATGAACAGGAGCGCCAGCCCCTGCTGCTGGCGCTTGGGGTGGCACAGGGCGCGCAGGCGGGCCTCGATGGCCCGGCGGTTGAGCACCCGGGTCAGGCCGTCGGTCTCGGCGGCATGGCGCGTCAGGTCCAGCTCGCGCCGCTGGCGGCGCCATTGGTCGCCGATCGCAAACGCCATCGACACCGAGGCGGCGGCGATGGCGGCGGGGAACACCACGTCCAGCACCGGCGAATAGGCGCCGCGCAGGAACTGGTCCGCCCGGGCCACGGTGCTCAGCCACATGGGGCCCCATCCGACGAGGATCAGCCGGGCGAAGCGCGAGCCGCGCCGCGCCGCCGCCACCACCAGCACCAGGGAGAACGTGGACCACAGCAGGACGACGAGGTTGCCCACGCCGGCGACGACGAGCCACGCCAACGGCAAGGGAACCAGCGCCGCGAGACCGATGCCGGCCAGGGCCACGTTGAACGCCTTGAGGATGAGCGCCGGGCCGCGCTGCGGCAGCGCTTCGCGCAGCGTCGGCGCCAGGAACAGCTGCACGCCCAGCGCCCCCGCGGCCACCGCCAGGGTGCGGATCTGGTTGGCGTGCGCGCGCAACTGGTCGAACAGGGGCCACTCGAAGGCCGCGCCCGAGGACAGGCCGACGTACAGGATCTGCGCCGCCGTATAGCCGGTGAAGATGAAAAACCGGCTTTCGCGGTTGGTAACGCCCAGCAACAGGCTGGCCACCAGCATGGTCAGCAGCATGCCGATGATGAGCATGTAGGCGTGGGCCGCGCCCAGTCGGGCGGCCTGGACCTGCTCGCCCGCCTCCAGCGCGGGACGCACGTCCACCCCCATGCCGACGCCAATGCGCACGTCCAGCGCGGTCCCCGGATCCAGGCCGATCGGCAGGCGGAAGTACGCCGTGCGGTTGCGGTGACGGCCAGTGCCCTGGTCCAGCACCGGGTCGGCCACGCCGACCAGGCGGCCGCCCTGGTACAGCGCGGCGCTGCGCGTGCCGACGTTGCGCAGCACCAGGATGGGCAGGTCGTCCGACGCCCAGGCCTGGGCCACGGCCAGCCGCAGCCAGGCCACGCTGCCGCCAGGGACGGACACCCCTCCTGGAGACTGGGGCTCGAAGCGGCCAGCGAGGACATCGGCAGGGATCTGCGGCGGCGGCTGTGCCCCCCCGCGCCAGCCTGCAGTTGCAGGACGACGGTACCCGGCCAGGCGGCCAGCGCAGGCGGCGGCCATTGGCGCATGCCGACGACCAGAAGCGTCAGCAAAACGAGCACGAGAACCGCATCGGCGCCCAGGCCCATACGCAACCGCTGGATCAACGCACTCATGAGAGACACACGACGGTGGTACGGTTTTTCATAGATATCGGGTATTTCGGCCCTGTGGAGTCGCCATGCCTACGCAAGCGTAGCACCGAAATTTCCGCATGCAGCGCACGGAGCGCTGAAATACCTGCGGCCGCCGCCAGCGCCGCGAACACGCTACCCGCCGCTGCCCTCGTCCGGCGCGGGCCCGGCCTGCGCATTGCGCGCCTGCAACTGGCGCAGTTTTTCGGCGATCCTGATCTCCAGCCCGCGCTCGACCGGCTGGTAAAAACCGGGCGGCGCCATGCCCTCGGGCAGGTAGTTTTCGCCAGCGGCGAAGCCGCCCTCCTCGTCGTGCGCGTAGCGGTAGCCCTTGCCGTAGTCCAGTTGCTTCATGAGCTTGGTGGGCGCGTTGCGCAGGTGCATGGGCACGGGGCGCGTGCCGTCCTGCTTCACGAAGGCGCGGGCCGCGTTGTAGGCCTTGTAGACGGCATTGGACTTGGGCGCCACGGCCAGGTAGACGATGCACTCGGCCAGCGCCAGCTCGCCCTCAGGGCTGCCCAGGCGCTCGTAGACCTCGGCGCAGTCGAGCGCCAGGCGCAGCGCGCGCGGGTCGGCCAGGCCGATGTCCTCGCTGGCCATGCGCACCATGCGGCGCGCCATGTAGCGCGGGTCGGCGCCGCCGTCGAGCATGCGCACCAGCCAGTACAGCGCCGCATCGGGATCAGAGCCGCGCACCGCCTTGTGCAGCGCGCTGATGGTGTCGTAGAACTGCTCGCCGCCCTTGTCGTAGCGG
>CAZRFF010000077.1:0-8785 GCA_964599265.1 uncultured Simplicispira sp.
GCAGGAAAGCCGCGACGTGCGCCTGATCCGCGACGGCTCGGTCAAGCGCGTGCTCTCCATGCTCGAAGACCTGGCCAAGCACGACCGGCACGAAGTCGGTGAAGGCGCCGATGGCGTGACCGACGTGGTGAGCGAAGAAGACAAGGCCAAGGAAGGCAAGTACACCCAGTTCTACGCCGAGTTTGGCGCCGTGTTCAAAGAGGGCCTGGGCGAAGACTTTGCCAACCGCGAGCGCATTGCCAAGCTGCTGCGCTTTCCCAGCACCACCGTGGATGCGCCCTCCGTGGGCTTTGCCGACTACAAGGCGCGCATGAAGGAAGGCCAGGAGGCCATTTACTACATCACCGCCGACACCTTGGCAGCGGCCAAAAACAGCCCGCAGCTCGAAGTGTTCAAGAAAAAGGGCATCGAGGTGCTGCTCATGGCCGACCGCGTGGACGAGTGGGCGCTGAACTACCTGCACGACTTTGACGGCACACCCCTGCAGTCCGTGGCCAAGGGCGCGGTAGACCTGGGCAAGCTGCAGGACGAGGCCGAGAAAAAAGCATTTGATGCAGCCGCCGAGCAGTTCAAGCCCCTGCTGGCCAAGCTCAAAGAGGCCCTGAAAGACAAGGCCGAAGACGTGCGCGTGACCACGCGCCTGGTCGATTCGCCCGCCTGCCTGGTGGTCAAAGACGGCGATATGAGCCAGCAGCTCGCCCGCCTCTTGAAGCAGGCCGGCCAGCAGGCGCCCAGTGCCAAGCCCGTGCTGGAGGTCAACCCCGAGCACGCGCTGGTGAAAAAGCTCGATGGCTCAGTGCATTTCCACGACCTGGCGCACATCCTGTTCGACCAGGCGCTGCTGGCCGAAGGCGGTCTGCCCGAAGACCCGGCGGCCTACGTCAAGCGCGTCAACGCCCTGCTGGCTTGAGATCAGGCGGGGGCCTGCGCCTGCTGCTGCGCACGGAAGGCCCTGGCCTGCCCAAAATGCCCGCAGCCGATGAACGGTGCGGGCGGACGCAGGGCCGACAGCGGCGAGGGGTGGTTGGCGCACAGCACCAGGTGCCCCCGGTTCGTGGGGATCAGCCCCCGTTTGGATTGGGCGTGGCTGCCCCACAGCATGAAAACCACCGGGCGCAGCCCCTGCGCAACGTGTGCGATCACGGCATCGGTGAGCCGTTCCCAGCCTTTGCCTGCGTGGCTGGCGGGCTGGCCTTCTTCCACCGTCAGGCAGGTGTTGAGCAGGAGCACGCCGCCCGATGCCCACTTCACCAGGCTGCCCCCCGGCGCGGGCCAGGCGGGCGGCGGCGTGCCCAGGTCGCGCTGCAGTTCTTTGAAAATATTGCGCAGCGAGGGCGGCAGCGGCACGCCTGGCGCCACGGAAAAAGCCAGGCCCTCGGCCTGCCCGCGCCCATGGTAGGGGTCTTGCCCCAGGATGACCACGCGCACGGCCTCGGGCGGTGTGAGCGCCAGGGCGCGCAGCGGCTCGGGCGGAAAAATGCTGGCCCCAGCGGCCAGGCGGTCGTTAAGAAAGGCCAGCAAGCCCTGGCCAGGGTGGCTGGCAAAGAAACCGTCCACCAAGGCCTGCCAACCGGGCGCCACGGGCCAGTCAGTGGGGTGGGCGTTGTCGAGTTGGGTGACGGTGCCCGGTAATTTATCCATGATAAAAATGGCCTCTAACGCTTATGCAGTAAGAGCGAGAAGCTATCAGTTTTAAAAATCAAGCAAAGAGCTTGGCCAATTCCAACCCTGGTTCTTTGGCGCGCATGAAGGCCTCGCCCACCAGAAAGGCGTGCACGCCCGCATCGCGCATGGTTTTGACGTCCTGGCGCTGCAGGATGCCCGATTCGGTCACCAGCAGGCGGTCGGGCGGTACGTCCTGGCGCATGCCCAGGGTGGTGTCCAGCGTGACATCGAACGTGCGCAGGTTGCGGTTGTTGATGCCGATCAGCGGGGTTTTGAGCCTGAGGGAGCGCTCCAGCTCGGCGCGGCCGTGCACCTCCACCAGCACCGCCATGTCCAGGCCGTGGGCGATGGCTTCAAAGTCGGCCATTTGCGCGTCGTCCAGGCAGGCGGCGATGAGCAAAATGGCATCAGCCCCCATGGCGCGGGCCTCATACACCTGGTAGGGATCGACGAGAAAGTCCTTGCGCAGCACGGGCAGGCTGCAGCTGGCGCGGGCTTGCTTGAGGTAGTCCACGCTGCCTTGGAAAAATTGCCGGTCGGTGAGCACCGAAAGGCAGGCAGCACTGACCTGGCCATCGCCCTCGGCATAGCTCTGGGCAATGTCGGCGGGGATGAAGTCGGCGCGCAGCACGCCCTTGCTGGGGCTGGCTTTTTTGATTTCGGCAATCACTGCGGCCTGGCCCGCCGCGATTTTTGCGCGCAGCGCGCCCACAAAATCGCGCGTGAGCACGCGGCCCTCGGCGTCCTGGCGCACGCTGGCCAAGGAGGCGCGTTTTTGCGCCGCGGCCACTTCTTCGCGTTTGACGGCACAGATTTTTTCAAGAATATCGCTCATGCCGCCTCCTTATGCCGCCAGCGCGTGGGTGCGCGCCACGAGCTGCTCCAGCTTGGCCAGGGCCGCGCCCGAGGCAATGGCCTGGCGCGCGCGGGCTATGCCGCTGGCGATGTCGCCCACCACGTTGGCAGCGTACAGCGCCACACCGGCGTTGAGCGCCACGATCTCCAGGGCCGGGCCGCCCTCGCCGCGCAGCACACCCAATAGCAGTGTGCGCGATTGCTCGGGCGTATCGACCTTGAGTGCGCGGTTGCTGGCCATGGCCAGGCCAAAGTCCTCGGGGTGGATTTCGTATTCGCTGATTTGGCCGTTCTTGAGCTCGCCCACCATGGTGGCGGCGCCCAGGCTCACCTCGTCCATGCCGTCGCGGCCATAGACCACCACGGCATGTTCGGCGCCCAGGCGCTGCAAGGCGCGCACCTGGATGCCCACCAGGTCGGGGTGGAATACGCCCATGAGGATGTTGGGTGCGCCGGCCGGGTTGGTGAGGGGCCCCAGGATGTTGAAGATGGTGCGCACGCCCAGCTCCTTGCGCACCGGGGCCACGTTCTTCATGGCCGGGTGGTGGTTGGGTGCGAACATGAAGCCGATGCCCACCTCGGCAATGCACTGGGCGATGCGCTCGGGGGCCAGGTTGATGTGCACGCCCAGCGCCTCCATCACGTCGGCGCTGCCCGATTTGCTCGAAACGCTGCGCCCGCCATGTTTGCTGACCTTGGCGCCCCCAGCCGCCGCCACGAACATGGCGCAGGTGGAAATGTTGAAGGTGCCCGCCCCGTCGCCGCCCGTGCCCACGATGTCCACCATGTGCGTGGTGTCTGCCACCTGCACTTTGGTGGAAAATTCGCGCATCACCTGCGCGGCGGCGGTGATTTCGCCAATGGTTTCCTTCTTCACGCGCAGGCCGGTGATGATGGCCGCCGTCATCACGGGCGAGAGCTCGCCGCCCATGACCATGCGCATGAGGTGCAGCATCTCGTCGTGAAAAATCTCGCGGTGCTCGATGGCGCGCTGCAGCGCTTCTTGCGGGGTGATTTTGTTCATGCCTGCCTCTTACGCTTTTGGGTCCAGGAAATTCTTCAGCATGGCGTGGCCGTGCTCGGTGAGGATGCTCTCGGGGTGGAACTGCACGCCCTCGATGGCCAGTGTTTTGTGGCGCACACCCATGATTTCGCCGTCGTCGGTCCAGGCGGTGATCTCCAGCACCTCGGGGCAGGTGGCGCGCTCGATCGCCAGCGAGTGGTAGCGGTTGACGGTGAACTTTTCCGGCAAACCGGCGAACACGCCCTGCTGCGTGGTGGTGATGACGCTGGTCTTGCCGTGCATGAGTTCCTGGGCGCGTACGATGGTGCCGCCAAAGGCCTGCCCAATGCTCTGGTGGCCCAGGCATACGCCCAAAATGGGGAGCTTGCCGGCAAAGTGCTGGATGGCCGCGACCGAAATGCCCGCCTCCAGCGGTGAGCAGGGGCCGGGCGAAACCACCAGGCGATCGGGCGCGCGTGCGGCAATGCCCTCCAGCGTGATCTCGTCGTTGCGGAACACCTCCACCTGGGCGCCGAGTTCACCAAAATACTGGACGATGTTGTAGGTAAAGCTGTCGTAGTTGTCGATCATCAAGAGCTTCATGCCGACTCCTTGGCCTGCGGTGCGCGCAGGCGGGCAAATTCACGGTGTTCGTAGGCGATGCAGGCTTCCATCATGCTGCGGTAAATGGCTTCCAGCACCTCGGTGGGGCCGCCCTCGGCCTGGGGGGCGGCGCGCACGCGCTGCACGATGGCCTCGATGCGGTCTTCATCGCGCACCTGGGCGTCGGATTGCTTGATGCGCGCGGCCTGCGTCATGTAGCCCACGCGGGTGACCAGCAGCGGCACCAGCACATCATCCAGCGCGTCGATGGCGCGGCGCACGTCTTCCATGGTGGTGCAGTCTTGCACTTTGTCGATGGCGCGGCTCATTCCAGTCCTTCCTCTACCAGTTCTGCGGCGCGCAGCAAGGCGCGGGCCTTGTGTTCGGTTTCGCGCCATTCCATTTCGGGCACCGAATCGGCCACCACGCCCGCGGCAGCTTGCACGTAGAGCGTGCCGTCCTTGACGATGGCCGTGCGGATGGCAATGGCCACGTCCATATCACCCGCATAAGAGAGGTAGCCGCAGGCGCCGCCGTACAGGCCGCGCTTGGTGGGCTCCAGTTGGTCGATGAGCTCCATGGCGTGCACCTTGGGCGCACCCGTGAGCGTGCCCGCGGGAAAGGTGGCTTTGAGCACGTCCATATTGGTCATGCCGTCTTGCAGGATGCCTTCCACATTGCTCACGATGTGCATGACGTGGCTGTAGCGCTCCACGACAAAGGCCTCGGTCACCTTCACGCTGCCTACCTTGGCGATGCGGCCAATGTCGTTGCGCGCCAGGTCGATGAGCATGACGTGTTCGGCGCGCTCCTTGGGGTCGGCCACCAGCTCTTGTTCGGCGGCCTTGTCTTTCTCGGGTGTGGCGCCGCGTGGACGGGTGCCGGCCAGGGGGCGGATGGTGATTTTTTGCCCCTCTTCGGTGTGCTCCTGGCGCACCAGGATTTCGGGGCTGGCCCCCACCACCTGGAAATCGCCAAAGTGGTAGTAGTACATGTAGGGGCTGGGGTTGAGCGAGCGCAGGGCGCGGTACAGGCTCAGGGGGCTTTCGGTGTAGCGCTTGTGGATGCGCTGGCCCACCTGCACCTGCATGAAGTCGCCCGCGGCAATCAGGCCCTTGGCTTTTTCCACCGCGGCCAGGTAGTCCGGCTTGGCAAAGCTGCGCTGGGCGGGGTGGCTCTCGCTGGGCTTGACCTGCGGTGCGCTCACCGAATATTTGAGCTGGTCTTTGAGCGCGCGCAGGCGCTTTTTGCCCTTGGCGTAGGCCTCGGGCTCGCCGGGGTTGGCGTAGACGATGAGGTAGAGCTTGCCCGAAAGGTTGTCGATCACGGCCAGCTCCTCGCACTGCAGCAGCAGGATGTCGGGGCAGCCCAGGGTGTCTGGCGGGCAGGAGTTTTCGAGCTTTTTCTCGATATAACGTACCGCGTCGTAGCCAAAGTAACCTGCCAGGCCGCCGCAGAAACGCGGCAGGCCAGGGCGCAGTGCCACTTTGAAGCGCTTTTGGTAGTCGGCGATGAAGTCCAGCGGGTTGCCGGTGGCGGTTTCCACCACCTGGCCGTCGGTCACTACCTCGGTGCGGGCGGCGTCGCCAAAGCCGCTGGCGCGCACCAGGGTGCGCGCGGGCAGGCCGATGAAGCTGTAGCGCCCAAAGCGCTCGCCGCCCACCACGGATTCGAGCAAAAAGCTGTAGCGCCCATCGCCCTGGGCGTGGGCCAGTTTGAGGTAGAGCGACAGCGGGGTTTCGAGGTCGGCAAACGCCTCGGCAATGAGGGGAATGCGGTTATAGCCTTCGCGCGCAAGGCTTTGGAATTCAAGTTCGGTGATCACGGGGGCTCTCTGCTTGCGCGGCACGCCGCGCCAGGGAGGGGGCGCGCCGCAGTTCATGGGTAGGCCTGCCAAGGCCCAGGGGCGCACGCAGGAAACAAGCCCGCGCGCTGTCAGCGGTGATGGCGAGCAGGCTTGCGCCAGGGCCAGGCCCCCCGGCCACTCAGACCTGTAATGCACACGCGGTGGATGAACATGGGCGCAGTGTAGCAAATGCGGGGTGGGGCTGAGCGGGGCGGTGAGGGGCCGTGGCGGTGTCTCGTCAGTCCCTGGCGATATATCACCGGAAATCAGGGGAAACCCGGATGCCTTGCAGGGCAGTGCTTGGCACAATTCGTTGCACAAAGTGAACGATCGTTCTTTTTTCTGCGAGGTGATTTATGCGCAAAATATTGCAGGTTTTGTCTTTGGCAGGCGCACTGTGCTGGGGCGCCTCGGCCTGGGCGGTGGTGGAGGTGGCTGGGATCAAGCTGGAAGAGACCATCAAAGTGGCGGGGACCGAGCTGCACCTGAACGGCGCCGGCATCCGCTACAAAGGGCCTTTCAAGGTGTATGTGGGCGATTTGTACGCCACCAAACCCGTCAAGTCGCTGGACGAACTCATCGCCGCACCCGGCCCCAAGCGTTTGTCCATGACCTTTTTGCGTGACATCAATTCGGCCGACTTCGGCAAGATGCTCACGCGCGGTATTGAAGACAACACGAGCAAACAAGAGATCTCCAAGATCATCCCCGGCATGATCAAAATGGGCGATATTTTTGCGGCCAACAAGGCCTTCGCACCTGGCGAGGTGTGCGCCATCGAGTGGGATCCCGCCAAGGGCTTGAGCATCTGGGCCAAGGGCAAACTGCAGGCTGAGCCGTCCATGGATCCGGCGTTCTTCCGTGCCCTCATGTCCATCTGGTTTGGCCAGAGCCCGGCCGATTGGAAGCTCAAGGATGCCCTGTTGGGGGGCAAATAAATACCGGTTGCCCGCGCGTTGTCACCTGCTGGACAACCCCTACAGGTTTACGCCCATAGGCTTGGTGCTGTACGGGGTTTAAGCTGAATGCAGTGGCCTGCCGGGAATGCAGGCGATGTAAATTTTGAACGGATGGCTGGCACTATGGTTTTGAACAATCTGCGCGTAGGGCTGCGCCTGGGCCTGGGTTTTGGCATCATCCTCCTGATCACAGCGGTGCTGGCGCTCTCGGGCATTTGGCGCATTGGGGCGCTCAAAGAGGCGGGTGAGCGCGTGGCCACGCGCGAGATCGAGCAGCGTGTGGTGGTGGAGGACTGGGCCGCCCTGGTGCGGCTGAACCTGGTACGCACCGAGGCTTTCCTCAAGGCCATCGATGTGGCCTACATGGAAAAGCTCACGGGCGATACCCAGGCCGCATCCGAGCAAACCGACGCCAAGGCCCAGCGCATTGCCGAATTGGTGCAAGACGCCAAGGGCAAGGAACTGCTGGCGGCCATCCACGCCGCCCGCGAGGCCTACCAGACCAAGCTGGCTGAAATCCGCGAACTGCACCGCAACGCCGAACCGTCCGTGCCCGCCATGGTGGATGAGCAACTGCGCCCTTTGGCTGACAAATACCTGCAGTCGCTGGACGCCTTGCGTTCGGCCATGGAGGCGCAATTGAAGACAGGCCAGCAAGACTCCCAGGCCATGGCCAGCGCCAGCCAGGTGCTGCTGGGCGTGGGCTCGGTGGTTTCCATCGTGCTGGGCGCGCTCATGGCCTGGTGGGTGACGCGCTCCATCGTCGCTCCGCTGCGCCGGGGCATGCATGCTGCCGAAAAAATCGCCGAGGGCGACCTCACCCAGCCCCTGAACGCCACCAACCAGGACGAAAGCGGGCAGCTCCTGCAGGCGCTGGGGCACATGCAGTCGCGCCTGGCCAGCATCGTGAACGATGTGCGCCGCAACGCCGAAGGCGTGGCCGTGGCCAGCAGCGAAATCGCCCAGGGCAACCACGACCTGTCCGTTCGCACCGAGAACCAGGCCAGCGCCCTGGAGCAAACCTCGGCCTCCATGGAACAATTGGGCTCCACCGTGCGCCAAAACGCCGACAACGCCCGCGCTGCCAACCAACTGGCCGTCAATGCGTCCAATGTGGCGCAGCAGGGCGGCGAGGTGGTGGCCGAGGTGGTCGAGACCATGAAAGGCATCAGCACGGCCAGCAGCAAGATCGCTGACATCATCGGCGTGATCGATGGCATTGCCTTTCAAACCAACATCCTGGCGCTCAATGCGGCCGTGGAAGCCGCCCGCGCAGGCGAGCAAGGCCGCGGCTTTGCCGTGGTGGCCAGCGAGGTGCGCAGCCTGGCCGGACGCAGCGCCGAAGCGGCCAAAGAGATCAAGCAGCTCATCGGTGCCAGCACAGAGCGCGTCGATGCGGGTTCTGCCCTGGTGGAAAGGGCCGGTGTCACCATGCAAGAGGTGGTGGCTTCCATTCGCCGCGTGACCGACATCGTGGGCGAAATCAGCGCCGCCAGCAGTGAGCAAAGCCAGGGCGTGTCCCAGGTGGGCGATGCCATCACGCAAATGGACCAGACCACGCAGCAGAACGCAGCGCTGGTGGAGCAAAGCGCGGCCGCTGCCGGCAGCCTGCGCACCCAGGCAGCGCAGCTGGTGCAGGCCATGGCGTTTTTCCATACGGGTACGGGCAGCAGCGCATCGGCCCAGGCGGCCATGGGCGAGCTGACGTCCAGCCCCGCCGGTGTGGCCGCACCGGCCCCGCGCCGCCCGGCGGCCGTGGCACAGTCCAGCGTGCCGGCGGCGCGGCGCATTGCGCGCTAACTGCGCGTTAACTTACGCGCAGGCTTTCATTCCGTCAGATATTGTGGAGATAGG
>CAZRFF010000078.1:0-8747 GCA_964599265.1 uncultured Simplicispira sp.
GTCGATGGTGATGTCCAGAATGAGCTGGTCGCCCGGTTCTACGGGGCGCTTGAAGCGCGCACCGTCGATCCCGACGAAATAGTAAATATTGTTTTCGTCCGGCACCTGCCCCATGGCATCGAAGGCCAGCAAGCCCGCAGCCTGGGCCAGGGCTTCGAGGATGAGCACCCCCGGCATGACCGGACGGCCCGGAAAATGCCCCATGAAATACGGCTCGTTGAAGGTGACGTTCTTGACCGCCTGGATGCGCTGGTTGCGCTCCAGGTGCACCACCTTGTCCACGAGCAGGAAGGGGTAGCGGTGGGGCAGTTGTTTGAGGATTGCGTGGATGTCCATCATGCGCGTTCTGTCTTGTTGTTCTGAAAGGTTTGAACCTGGTTTTCCAGGGCCTTGATGCGCTCGCGCAGGCTGTGCAGCTGCTTGAGTGTGGCGGCATTTTTTTCCCAGCGCGCATTGTCGTCGATGGGGAACATGCCCGTGTACAAGCCGCTTTGGCGGATGGAGCGCGTGACCGTGGTCGCAGCCGACACATGCACATGGTCGGCCAGAGACAAATGGCCCAGCACAATGCCGCCCCCGCCCACCGTGCAGTGCGCGCCAATGCGGGCACTGCCCGCAATGCCCACACAGCCGGCCATGGCGCTGTGGCGGCCCACGTGCACGTTGTGGCCGATCTGCACCAGGTTGTCGAGCTTGACGCCGTCCTCGATCACCGTGTCTTGCAGCGCCCCGCGGTCTATGCAGGTATTGGCGCCAATTTCGACATCGTCGCCAATGCGCACCGCCCCCAGCTGCTCGATCTTGACCCAGGTACCGTTCTCAGGGGCGAAGCCAAACCCATCGGCCCCAATGACCACCCCGGCGTGCACGATGCAGCGCGCCCCCACATGGCAGTCTTCGCCCACGGTCACGCGCGATTTGAGCCAGGTGCCCGCGCCAATGCGCGCCCCCCGCTCGACCACGCACAAGGGGCCAATGCAGGCCGAGGCATCCACCGACGCCTCGGGGTGCACCACCGCACTGGGGTGCACGCCCGGCTGTGCGGCAGGCGAATGCATGCGCCGCCACCATTGGGTGGCGCGGGCAAAGTACACATAGGGGTCGGCTGCCACGATGCAAGCGCCACGCGCCATGGCTGCTTCGCGCATGGTGGGGGCCACAATGACACAGGCCGCCTGCGAGGCGGCCAGTTGCTGCTGGTAGCGCGGATGGCTTAAAAAGCTCAAATCCCGCGGCCCGGCGGCCTCCAGGCTTGCCAATCGGTCGATGGACAGCGTGGGGTCGCCCTCAAGCGTGCCGCCCAGTGCCGCAACCAATTCTGCAAGGCGCACGCTCACACGGCACCTTGCATGCAAACGCCGCGCTTACTTGGACGCGCCATTGAGGGCCTTGATCACCTTGTCGGTGATGTCGTGCTGCGGGTTGATGTACACCGCCTGGTCCACGATGATGTCGTACTTTTCCTGCTCGGCCAGTTGCTTGACGATCTTGTTCACGCGCTCGCCCAATTGGTTGAGCTCTTCATTCTTGCGGGCGTTGAGGTCTTCCTGGAACTCGCGGCGCTTGCGCTGGAATTCACGGTCCTGGTCCACCAGTTGGCGCTGGCGCGTCTGGCGCTGGCTCTCGGACAGGGTGGGCGCATCGCGCTCAAACTTGTCGGTCGCGGCCTTGAGGTTGTTGCCCTGGTCGGTGATTTCCTTGTCGCGCTTGGAGAACTCCTGCTCCAGCTTGGCCTGTGCAGCCTTGGCCGTGCTCGACTCACGGAACACGCGGTCGGTATGGATGAAACCGGCCTTGAAAGACTGGGCCTGCGCCGGAACGGCGGCGGCAAAACCGCCCACCAAAAGAGCCAGCGCGAGAGTACGGGAAAAGTGTTTCATTAGAAGGAAGTTCCGATCTGGAATTGCAATTTCTGGATTCTATCGCCGGGGAACTTGCGCACCGGGTTGGCAAACGCCAAGCGCAGCGGCCCCAGGGGGGAGATCCAGCTCAAGCCCACGCCGACGGACGCACGCATTTCGTTCATGCGGATTTTTTCGTCCTCGCCGTACACATTGCCCACGTCCAGGAAGGTAAAGAGCCGCAGCGTGCGGTCGTTGCCTGCCCCAGGGAACGGGAGCATGAGTTCTGTGTTGAAAGTGAGTTTTTTCGGGCCGCCCAGCGAAGCGCCGGTCACGTCGCGCGGGCCCAGGGTGCCTTGGTCAAAGCCGCGCACCGAGCCCAGGCCGCCCGAGTAGAAGTTCTTGAAGAACGGGAAGGGGCGGCCATTCAAACCTTTGCCCCAACCCATCTCGCCATTGAAGGCCAAGGTGAATTTCTTGCTCAAAGGCACGTACTGCTGGTACTGGTAATTGCCGCGCAGGTAGCGTGCGTCACCCGCCACGGACCAATCGGTGTTGAGGCGCTGGTACACGCCCGAATTGGGCGCCAAGGCGCTGTCGCGGCCGTCACGCGTCCAGCCGATGGTCAGCGGCACGCCCGTGTTGCTGCGGCCGTAGCGGTCGGCATAGGCCAGGTAAGCCGCCGGGATGTTGGTGCCCGATTTGATGCGCGTGGCTTCCAGGTTGCCGCCGAAAAACACCGTATCCGTTTCGGTAAAAGGCACGCCAAAACGGATGCCTGCACCGGTGGTGACAAGCTGGTAGTTGCCGCCCTGGTCGTCGTAAGGCTTGTCGGTGCGGTAGTAGGCATCCAGCGTGCGCGAGATGCCGTCCTGCGTGAAATACGGGTCGGTGGTGGAGAAAACCAGGGTGCGCTTGAACCTGCTGGTGTTCACGTCCACGCCCAGGTAGTTGCCCGAACCAAAAATATTTTCCTGCTTGATGGCAAAGGACAGCGAGAGTTTTTCGGCACTGGAAAAACCCGCACCCAACTGCAGCGAGCCCGTGGGTTTTTCGGTCACGTTGACCACCAGATCCACCTGGTCGGGTGCGCCGGGAACCTCTTGCGTCTCTACGCCCACCTCGGTGAAGAAACCCAGGCGGTCCACACGGTCGCGCGAGAGGCGGATTTTTTCGCCGTCGTACCACGAGGATTCGTACTGGCGGAATTCGCGCCGCACCACTTCATCGCGCGTGCGGTTGTTGCCCGCCACCTGGATGCGGCGCACATAGGCGCGGCGCACCGGATCGGCTTGCAGCACCAGCGCCACGCGGCCTGATTCGCGGTCGATCTCTGGCACCGCCTCGACCCGGGCAAAAGCAAAGCCGAAATTGCCGAAATGCTCGGAAAACGCCTTGGTGGTTTCGGCCACCTGGTCGGCGTTGTACGGTTCGCCAGGGCGGATGGCCACCAGGGATTTGAACTCGTCTTCGCGGTCCAGGTAATTGCCTTCGAGCTTGACGCCCGAAACGATGAAGCGCTCCCCCTCGGTCACGTTGACGGTGATGGAGATGTCTTGCTTGTCCGGTGAAATGGCGACCTGGGTGGAGTCGATACGGAACTCCAGGTAGCCGCGCTGCAGGTAGTACGAGCGCAGGGTTTCCAGGTCGGCGTTGAGCTTGGCGCGCGAATAGCGGTCGCTCTTGGTGTACCAGCTCAGCCAACCGCCCGTATCCTGGTCGAACAGGCCCTTGAGCGAGGATTCGCTGAAGGCCTTGTTGCCAATGATGCGGATGTCCTTGATGCGCGCCGTCTCGCCCTCGACGATGGTGAAGGTGAGGTTGACCCGGTTGCGCTCGACGGGCGTGACGGTGGTGACCACCTCGGCGCCGTAAAAACTCTTGTTGATGTACTGGCGCTTGAGTTCCTGCTCCGCGCGGTCGGTCAAGGCTTTGTCGTAAGGGCGGCCGTCGGTCAGGCCGATTTCACGCACGGCTTTTTTGAGCGCGTCTTTTTCAAATTCGCGCGATCCGGCAAAGTCCACGTCGGCGATGGTGGGGCGTTCTTCCACCACCACCACCAGCACGCCGCCCACGGCCTCCAGGCGCACGTCCTTGAACAGGCCCAGCGCGAACAGCGCACGGATGGCCGCGGCCCCTTTTTCGTCGCTGTATTCGTCGCCCACCCGCAGCGGCATGGATGCGAACACCGTGCCAGGCTCCACGCGTTGAAGGCCTTCCACGCGAATATCCTGCACCTTGAAGGGATTGAGCGCCCAGGCCGACTGGGCAACGAACAGCATGGCCGCAACAGCCGTTACGGTGCGCACACCGAAGCGATGGAGTTGATTTTTCATGAATAAACCGGTACCGCTCCCGCCCGGGGGCGGAAATTGGATTTAGCCAAAGAGCCGGGAGAGATCGTTGAACAATGCAATGGACATCATCACAAACAGCACGGCGATACCACCGCGCTGCAGGCGCTCCATCCAGGCGTCCGAGACGCCCTTGCCCGTCACTCCCTCCCAAAGATAATACATCAGGTGACCCCCATCGAGGACGGGCAGCGGCAGCAGGTTGAGCACGCCCAGGCTCACGCTGATGAGCGCCAGAAAGCCCAGGTACTGCACCAGGCCCAGGCTGGCCGAGCGCCCCGCATAGTCGGCAATGGTCAGCGGGCCGCTGATGTTCTTGATGGAAGCCTCACCAATGAGCATGCGCCCCATCATTTTAAGCGTGAGGGTGGAGACCTCCCAGGTACGCCGCGCACCTTTGGCCAGCCCCTCCCAGGGGCCGTACTGCACGGTGGCGAATTGCGGCCGCGCACCCACGAAGGCGCCAATGCGGCCCACGGTTTCGCCCTGGTCTTGCTGCAATTCTGGCAGCACACTGAGGGTGATGGCCTGCCCGGCGCGTTCGATGTGCCAGGGCTGCGCCAGGGGCTGCCCGCCCTGCACCGAACCACGGATGAGCGCGCGCAGGTGCTGGCCGTCGCCCACATCCTGCGCGCCAATGCGCAGCACCACGTCGCCTGCCTGCAGGCCGGCACGCGCACCCGCGCCATCGGGCGTAAGCTCACCAACCACGGGCTGCGTCCAAGGCCCTGCCAGGCCGATGTGCTGCATGAGGCGGGCGTCAGCATCGCGCGTGTCCACCTCTTGCAGGGGCAGGTACACGGTGCGCAGCGGGGCGCCCGGCGTAGGCTCGATGCGCAGGCTGGCCGATTGGGACTCCAGCGCACCGCGTGCCAGCAGCCAGCGCAGGTCCTCAAACGAGCGCACGGGCGTTTCTTCGCCATCGCCCAAAGCTGCGCTCTTGACCAGTTCGCCCCCTTGCAGGCCCGCCTTGTCGGCCACGGAGCCTGGCACCGGCCGGGCCAGGTAGGCCATGGGCTCTTGCACGCCCAGCCAGTTGACCAGGGTGTAGAGCAGCACGGCCAGCACCAGATTGGCCACCGGGCCTGCCGCAACGATGAGGGCGCGCGAGCGCAGGGGCTGGGTGTTGAAGGCCAGGTGGCGCTCTTCGGACGGCACGGGAGCCTCGCGCTCATCCAGCATGCGCACAAAGCCCCCCAGCGGGAACGCGCCAATCACGAACTCGGTGGGCGAACCCTTGCGCTGCCAGCGCAGCAAAGGCTTGCCAAAGCCGACGGAAAACCGCAGCACCTTGACCCCACAGGCAACGGCCACGCGGTAGTGGCCGTACTCGTGCACGGCAATGAGCAGGCCCAGGGCCACAAGAAAGGCAACCAGCGTCAGCATGCGTGCTCCAGGGTGGGGTGAACCTCAGCAGAACTGCTGCGCAATGCCTTGCGCCACCTGGCGTGCGGTGGCATCCAGCGCCAGCAGATCTTCCAGCGATGCGGGCTTGGAGACTGGCACACGCGACAAAGTTTCCAGGTTCAAGGCATGGATCTGGTCAAAGCGGATCGCACCATCGAGGAACTGCGCCACCGCCACCTCGTTGGCGGCGTTGAGCACCGCCGTGGTGCCGGGCGCCGCCTCCAGGGCCTCCCAGGCCAAACGCAGCCCTGGAAAGCGCTCGGGGTGGCCATGGTCATCAATGGCCTCGAACGTCATGGCGCCGAGCGCATGGAAGTCCAGCGCCGCAGCCCCCGAGGCCACCCGCTCAGGCCAGGCCAGGCCGTAGGCAATGGGCACGCGCATGTCGGGCGTACCCAACTGCGCCACCACCGAGGTATCGGTGTACTGCACCATGGAGTGGATGATGCTCTGCGGATGAATGACCACATCGAACTGGCGCGGCGCCAGGCCGAACAGGTAACGCGCCTCGATGACCTCCAGCGCCTTGTTCATCATGGTGGCCGAATCGACGGAAATTTTGCGCCCCATGACCCAATTGGGATGGGCGCAGGCCTCTTGCGGGGTCACGTCGCGCAGGCTGGCCACAGGGCGCTGGCGAAACGGCCCGCCCGATGCGGTCAGGATGATTTTGTCCACGCGCCGCTGCCAGGTGGCCGGGTCTTCGGACAGGGACTGGAAGATGGCCGAATGCTCGCTGTCGATGGGCAGCAGGGTGGCGCCGCCTGCGCGCACGGCTTGCAAAAACACCTCCCCCCCCACCACCAGCGCCTCCTTGTTGGCCAGCAGCAGGCGCTTGCCTGCGCGCGCCGCCGCCAGGCAGGGGGCCAAACCCGCAGCCCCGACGATGGCCGCCATGACCATATCCACCTCGGGATGGGATGCTATGACATCAATAGCATCCGACGCTTGCAATACTTGCGTACCAAGGCCATTTTGGTCGCATTTTTCGGCCAATAAACGCGCATGGGCCGGGCTGGCCATGACGGCATAGCGTGGCGCAAAGCGCGCGCACTGGGCCAGGAGCGCATCGACCTGGGTGGCTGCGCACAGGGCAAAGACTTCGAAGCGGTCGGGGTGGCGGGCCACCACGTCCAGGGTGTTGGTGCCTATGGAGCCCGTGGAGCCCAGCACCGTGATGCGTTGTTTCATGGGGTGAGCAGGGAAGTAACCATCATGGCCAGGGGCAACGTGGGCAGCAGGGCATCCACACGGTCCAGCACACCGCCATGGCCGGGCAGCAGGTTGCTGCTGTCCTTGACCCCGGCGCTGCGCTTGATGAGCGATTCAACCAGATCACCGGCCACACTCATGGCTGCCATGCCCAGCGCCACGGGCAGCAGCAGCCACCAGCCACCGCCGCGCACCACCTGGGTGTAGAAGCTCGGCTGCGCGGCCTGCGCCTGGGCGTCGGCCAGCAGCCACGCACCCGCCAGCAGCAACACCCCCACGACACCGCCCCACACGCCCTCCCAGCTCTTGCCGGGGCTGATGCTGGGGGCCAGCTTGTTCTGGGTGAAGCGCAGGCCGAAGCGGCGGCCCGCAAAATAAGCGGCAATGTCGGCCATCCAGACCAGGCACATCACCGAGAGCAAAAAATTGACACCCAAAGCCCTTGCCTGCACCACGGCCAGCCACGCCAGCCACAAGGCGGCAATGCCTGCCGCCAGCCGCAGCGGCGCAGGAATGCGCGGCCAGCCAGGCACACCGGCGTACAGCAGCCAGCCACCGCCCAGCACCCAAAAAACCCCGCCCGCCAGCCACAGGCCAGCCAGCGGCTTCTGCGCCAACCCCAGCGCCCAGGAAGCCGCGCACAGGCCCAGGCACACGGCGCCGACCACCACCGCTCCCAGGCCGCCACAGCCATTGAGCCGCCCCCACTCCCATGCGGCCGCCGCCATGAGCACGAGGATGACTGCCGTGAAAGGTTCGGGGGAAGGGTAAAACAGGGCTGGCAACAAAATGGCCAGCAGGACCAAGGCGGTGAGTATGCGCTGCTTGAGCATGGGATTGCGTCAGGCGCCGCCGGCCTGGACTTGTTCGGATGTCTGGCCAAAACGGCGCTCGCGGCCTTGGTAGGCGGCAATGGCCTGATCCAGCGCAGCCTCGTCAAAATCGGGCCACAGACTATCGCTGAAATACAGCTCGGCATAAGCCGCCTGCCAGAGCAGGAAATTGCTCAGGCGCATTTCGCCGCCGGTGCGGATCAGCAGGTCGGGGTCGGGCACATGGGCCAGGGCCATGGCGCGGTCCATCGCCATTTCGGTGATGGGTTCGCCCCGCGCGGCCAGTTGGGCTGCGGCGTGGGCAATGTCCCACCGGCCACCGTAGTTGAAGCACACATTGAGCACCAGGCGGGCGTTGTGCGCGGTGGCCGCTTCGGCCTGCGCAAGGCCTGCGCGCACCTTGTCGGACAGGCTCGCACGCTCGCCCACAAAATGCAGGCGCACGCCATCGCGGCTCAACTGCGGGACTTCGCGCGTCAGGGCCTTGGCCATGAGCTCCATCAGGCCGGACACCTCGTCCTGCGGGCGGTTCCAGTTTTCGGAAGAAAACGCAAACACCGTGAGCACGCCAATGCCGCGCTCAGCGCAGGCGCGCACGCAACGGCGCAGGGATTCCACCCCTTGCTTGTGCCCCGCCAAACGGGGCAAAAAACGGCGCTTGGCCCAGCGGCCATTGCCGTCCATGACGATGGCCACATGGTGGGGTGGCGCCACAGCGTCGGCCATGGGGTATTGGCAAACCACAACCGCCCTCAGACGGCCATGATCTCCTGCTCTTTGGCGGCAACCAGGGTGTCGATTTCAGCGATGTGCTTGTCGGTGACCTTTTGCACATCGGCTTCGGCACGCTTCTGGTCGTCTTCGGAAGCGAGTTTGTCTTTGACCAGTTTTTTCACGGTCTCGTTGGCGTCACGGCGCAGGTTGCGCACAGCCACTTTGGCGGCCTCGCCTTCGTTGCGCACGATCTTGGTCATCTCGCGGCGGCGCTCTTCGCTCATGGCGGGCAGGGGCACGCGGATCAGGTCGCCCAGGCTGGCGGGGTTCAGGCCCAGGTCGCTCTCGCGGATGGCCTTCTCGATCTTGGCGCCCATGTTCTTTTC
>CAZRFF010000079.1:0-8731 GCA_964599265.1 uncultured Simplicispira sp.
CGCCCCGGTGCGCATACCCGCCCCGGTGCGCCTCGAATTTGAAGTACAAGGCCTGGCCAAGCGCCTGCAGTACAGCGCCACGGGCGAATTGCTGTGGCAGCACAACGGCCACCAATACCAGGCAAAGCAGGAAATCCGCGTGCTTTTCTTGGGTTCGCGCTCACAAACCAGCGTAGGCCAAATCACCGCCCTGGGCCTGCAGCCCGAACGGTTTACCGACCGTGCGCGCAAAGAGCAAAGTGCACATTTCGACTTTGCCAAAGGCCAGGTCGCCTTCAGCAGCAACGCACCCACGGCCCCCATTGCCCCAGGCGCGCAAGACCGGCTCAGCGTCTTCCTGCAACTGGCGGCCATGCTGGCAGCAGCACCGCAAAGCTACCCTGTGGGCACCAGCATCCGCATCCCTACCATCAGTACGCGCGCTGCGGATTGGTGGACTTTCACCATCCATGGCGAAGAAACCCTGCACCTGCCCATGGACACCCTGCCCACCCTGCTGCTGGAACGGCAGCCGCGACGCGACGACGATCTCAAAGCCCAGGTGTGGCTCGCCCCGGGGCTCAACTACCTGCCGGCCCGCATCCGCCTCACCCAGGCCAATGGCGATATGGTGGAACTCAACCTGCGCGCGCAAAACCCCCTATAAATCCCAAGCCCCCACACTGGCACGGCGGCGTCTTTCGTGGAATACTGGGCCCATGGTCATGCCCCCTTGAACTTCCGCGTTACGCAACCATCTCAGGGGGAAGCCAGACAGGGAGAACCGCCATGCACATGCTCTACGATTCCGATTCCTTTGTGGTGGTGCACATGCTGGCCGATGCCGATGCCAAGCCCACCGATGGCGCAACGCCTCCCCCCCCTGCCGTACCGCAACTGGCGCGCCATGGTTTTGAAATCGTGGACAAACGCAGCGGCAAAGAGGTTTATCTGGACGGCTCCTGGGCTGAAATGTTCCAGCAGCACATCCTCGCTTGGCAGCGCGAAACCCCCACGCAGGAAGAGGTGGAAGACATCCTCGACCGCTACACCGCCCTGGCGCAAAACCCGGTGGTGGTGCACTAAAAATAGCCGTTAGTGCTTGGCGCCCCGGCGCTGGCGCATATCCTGTCCCATGGCCGCCAGGGCAGGCTCCGGCAGCAGGGCGCGCGCTGCCGGGTAGACCAGATCTTCTTCCATGCGGATGTGCGCACCATAGCCGCTGGCAAAGCGCTCCATCAAGGCCTCGTCTTCGGCGGTGAATGCGTCGATACGGCCTTCAGCCAAAGCCAGTAAACGCTCGCGGGCCGCCTGCCAGTGGGCATGCATGGCCCCATGGTCGGCCTGCAGGCGCTGCACGACAGCCACCACGTCCGGCGCGCCCTGCGCCAGCAGCGGCGGAAACACATGCCGCTCTTCATCTTCGTGGTGCAGGGGCGCAGCCACATCGAAGTAGCGCAGCACATCGCGCGCCGCCTGGCGCGCGGAGCCGTCGCAGCCATCGCTGTGCAAATACCGAACCAGCCGGTCAAGCAATGCCAGCGTGCGCTGCACACGTTCGTGGCAGGCCACGAGCATTTCAAAGGGGGTATCGAACCCCACCGCAGGCCCGCCAAAACCGGGCAAGGCGGCGTGTTGCGCAGCCATGTGTCAGCCGAGGTGAACCGGTTTGCCCCGCCGGTTGAACGGAATGAACTGCCCGATCATGCCCTGCTTGATGGCGTCCACCATGCGCAGCATGGGCTGCTCGGCGTCCTGGCTGGTGGGCGCCTGGTTCAATGTGCCAGAGAGCCCGGCCACGAACACCATGACCCAGTCCGGCCCGACTTGCAGAGACTCCTCTGCCAGCGCTGAAAAGTCTGCAATCTCCTCAGGCAGCTTGTCTACGCACATGCGCGGCACCAGCGCCCCGCCCTCACCGGCCGCAAAGCGTGCGCGCTGCTCGGCGGTGGCGTCTTCGGGCAATTCCGCCCCCACAAACACGAACAGCAGGCGCTGGGCCTCGGGCTGCGCCTTGGCAGCGCGCAGCAAATCGTCAAAACAGGTGATTTCCATATCAGCCACAGCTTCCCATATGACCGCACTGGGTGCAGTAATCGCATCCGTCTTTGCGGATCATGGCGTGCGCGCCGCATTCAGGGCATTTTTTGCCGGCCATGACCGGGGGGGCCGCGCCTTGAGAGGCCGACTCGCCGTCGGCATCCAGTTCCAGCACGGCATGCTGCTGGCGCGCGCGGCGTGCCAGGATGTTCTGGATGGCATAGGCAATCGCTGCCACCTCGGAATCGTGCCATTTGGGCACCTGCGTGCCGTCACTTTTTTGGTAGGTACCCAGGCGCACGGGGCCGCGGTCCCAGGCGACCTTGCGCATATCGGAGAGGGCGCGCTCCAAAAAGCCGCCGCGCGCCGCAAGCGACAGCAAGCGCATGCTGGACGTCATCCACTGCTGCGATTCGCCGCTCTGCCCCACGGGCATGAAAAATTCAATGGCGCGGTCCACCATGCCCGTGCCATCGGCATTGGGCACCGGCAAGAAGGAGACGATGAGGTACAGGCGCTTTTGCCCCTCCTGCGTCCAGTAGTCCACCTTTTCGGCCACGGCCGAAAGCGCGCCCTTGGGGCGGCTTTCGATCACGGTGCGCATGGGGTCGATGGGCGTAGGCTCGGGCGCAACGCTCTTGGCCTCGGGGGCGGCGTGCGTTTCCAGCACAGCGCCCAGAATGCTGTTGGGGCGGTAAGTGGCCAAGCCCTTGAGGCGTGCGCGCCAAGCCTGCAGGTACAGGCCCTTGAAGTCGTCGTAGGGGTAATCGGCCGGGATGTTCACCGTCTTGGAAATGGCCGTATCCACAAAGGGCTGCACCGTTTCCATCATGGCGATGTGGTCTTGCGCCGACATCTCCAGCGCCGAAACAAAGTAGTCCGGCAGCTTGTCCACATCACCGCCCAGCTCGCGGTACAGGCGCCAGGCGTGGTCTTCTACCGCGTACTCGGCGGTGCTGCCATCGGCCTCGCGCTTTTTGCGTTTGTACATCCACGAGAACGGCGGCTCGATGCCGTTGGAAGCGTTGTCGGCAAAGGCCAGGCTCACCGTGCCCGTGGGGGCGATGGAGAGCAAATGGCTGTTGCGGATGCCGTGCTTGCGGATCTGCTTTTTGATGTCTTCGGGCAGGCGGCTGGCAAAAGTGCCGTCGGCCAGGTAGCCGTCGGCGGCAAATTTGGGGAAAGCGCCCTTCTCGCGCGCCAACTCGACCGAGGCGGAATACGCCGCATCGCGCATGCGCTCGGCAATGCGCTGCGCCATGGCGCGGCCCTCGGCGCTGTTGTAGCGCAGGCACAGCATGGCCAAGGTGTTGCCCATGCCCGTAAAGCCCACGCCAATGCGGCGCTTGGCCTTGGCTTCGGCATCTTGCTGCGGCAGGGGCCAGAAAGTCACGTCCAGCACGTTGTCGAGCGCACGCACCTGGATGGCCACCGACTGGGCAAAGGCCTCGAAGTCGAACACCGGAACCCCATCGAACCCAAAGGGGTTGCGCACGAAGCGCGTGAGGATGATGGGGCCCAGGTCGCAGCAGCCGTAGGACGGCAGGGGCTGCTCGCCGCAAGGGTTGGTGGCGGCGATCTGCTCGCAGTAGTTGAGGTTGTTGTCGTGGTTGATGTGATCCAGGAACAGAATGCCCGGCTCGGCGAAGTCGTAGGTGGACTTCATGATGGTGTCCCACAGCTCGCGCGCGGGCAGGCACTGGTATACCCACTGGCCGTCGGCGCGCTGGTACGCGCCCTGCTCCATCACGGTGGCGCCGGGGCGGGCGCGGTGCACCAGTTCCCAGGGCTGGTCGTCCAGCACGGCCTGGACAAAAGCGTCGCTCACGCCCACAGACACGTTGAAATTGTTCCAGCGGCCCGGCGTGCGCTTGGCGGTGATGAAGTCCAGCACATCGGGGTGGTCGATGCGCAACACGCCCATTTGCGCACCACGGCGCGCGCCTGCGCTCTCCACGGTGGAGCAGGATTGGTCGAACACGTTGATGTAGCTGCACGGGCCAGACGCCATGGAATGCGTGCCCTTGACCTCGGCGCCGCGCGGACGGATGCGCGAAAAATCGTAGCCCACGCCACCGCCGCGGCGCATGGTTTCGGCCGCCTCGCGCAGGGCCTCGTAAATGCCTGGAAAGCCTTCGTCGTCCACACCCTGGATGCAGTCGCCCACGGGCTGTACAAAGCAGTTGATGAGCGTGGCCTGGATGTCGGTGCCCGCCGCGCTCATGATGCGCCCGGCGCCAATGGCGCCCGCGTGCAGATTGGCCAAGAACAGGGCTTCGTATTTTTCGCGTTCGGCCGGTTTTTCGACCGATGCCAAGGCCCGCGCCACGCGCCGGAACAGGTCTTCGGCGCCCGTCTCTCCAGCCTTGAGGTATTTTTCCTTCAGCACATCGAGGCTGATGGGCTGTGTGGCCGTCACGTCCTGTGCGCGGCCCAGGTTTTCTCTCTTCATGGTATGGATTTCCGTCGGTGATGCTGGCAAGGCCCCGGCAGCCCAGGGGCCCGGGAACGCAACACCGCCCGGGGTGCGGGCGGCGTCAAGGGGGCAGTTTAACGGCTTGGTCCCAACCCGTTTTACGGGTTTTCCTGACCCCCGGCTACAAGCCCCATGGATGCTGGATTTGGCCAGATGTAAATTATCGTTACAAGCGCAAAGCCCTGTTTGGCCACCTGGTTTTAATCGTCCACCAAGACTTGTCCATCGTGTTCGACGTAGGGGTGGTAGGGCCCTGTTCCGCTGGACGTGGCCACCGAAGCTGCCACAAAGCCCCCCGTACGCACATCGAACACGTGCACCTCGCCGTCTTCGATCACGTAATGCCAGCCGTGCAAGGTGATGCTGCCTTCTTCCACGCGGCGGCGCACCATGGGGTACGCCATGAGGCGTTCGAGCTGCAGCACCACGGCGCGCTGCTCGGTGCGGCGCAGGGCTTCGGGGCCAGGCTGCACAGGCAGGGCGGCCTCGCGGCCCAGATCCAGCCAACGCCGCAGGTTGTGCGCCTCGGCAGGCACATCGCCGTACAGCGTTTTGATGGCTCCGCAATGGCTGTGCCCGCACACCACGATGCGGTTGACGTGCAGGCTGAGCACGGCAAATTCAATGGCCGCGGCCGTGCCATGCAAGCCGTAAGAGCCGTCGTAGGGCGGCACAAAGGCGCCCACATTGCGCACAATGAACAGTTCCCCCGGCCCCGCGCCCGTCAACAGGTGGGGCACCAGGCGCGAGTCGGAACAGCCAATGAACAGCGTGGTGGGGTGCTGCCCCTCCTCCACCAGCGCCTTGAATTGCTGGCGGTATTGGGGAAAGGCATCTTCGTTGAACCGGCGCAGGCGGGCGAGCAAATCATCGGCGGGCATGGCGCGGCACCCTGCGGATTTATTGCACCAACGGCGAATCGGCCGCGTCGAGCGCCACACCCTCGACCTCGGCCTGGCCCGCGAGCAGCTGCAGGTACTGGCGCATGGCGTTGACCCAGGCCTGCTGGCGCAGCACCAGCGCGATGCTGGCACGCACATCCTCAAGCTGCGTGGGCTGCGCCGCCTTGCGCGCGCAGACCTGCACCACGTGCAGGCCGAAGCGGCTGTGCACCAGGCGGGAGAGCACGCCAACCTCCTGGCCGCTGAAGATCTCGCGCGCGAATTCTGGCGCGCAGTCTTCGGGCGCGAGCCAGCCCAGGTCGCCACCCTCGGCGCCGCTGGGGCAGTTGGACCACTGGCGCGCAGCCTCGGCAAAGGCCGGACCACCCTCGTCGGCGCAGCGCAGCTCCAGGAGCAGCGCCTCGGCGCGTTGGCGCAGCTGCCCCACATCCACGCCCGGCGTCACGGCAAACAGCACGTGGCGCAGGTGGGCGCGGTCGCCCTGGCCGCCAAAAGACGGGTGGGCGGCGTGGTAGCGCTGGCAGGCCTCATCGCTCGGCTCGGGCACCTGCAGGGCTTGTTCCAGCAGGGCTTCGATGGCCTGCGTCGCCGCCTCGCTGGTCGCGCCATCCAGACCCGGCGCATCGTCTGCAGCCAGCAGGCCCTGGCGCTGCGCCTCTTGGCGCAGCAGCTCGGTACAGGCGCGCTGGCGCAGCAGCTCGGATGGCAGTTGCTCGCCGCTGGCGTGCAAGGCGACGCCGTTGATGCGGGCGACCGGTGTGTCGGCCACGGCGGCAGCGGCGCTGCCGCAACCACACCCGTGCGATCCACAAGAAGATGAGCTCATGGGGACTCCCAATTCAATCGCTGGTTGTGCTCGCCCACAAGGGGGCGCAAGCGGGTATGGCTTACAAAGTACGCTGCGGCTGGTTGTTGCCCTGCGGCAAGTTCAGGCGCCGCGCACGCACCAGTTGGTAGGGGCGCAGCACATAAGCCAACGTGCCGAAGCCACTCCAGATGTGCACCAGGCGGGTGAACGGGAAGATCAGGAACACCGTCATGCCCAGGAACAGGTGGGCCTTGAAAATAGGGCTCATGCCCGCCATCATCTCCACCGCGCCGGAGCGGAAGGTGACGATGCGCTGGCCCCACTCGGCCAGGCGCATCATCACCGAGCCGTCCAAGTGCTGGGCCGACAGCGGAATCGTCGCCAGGCCCAGCGCCAACTGGAACCAGAAGATCCACAGCAGGGCGATGTCGCTGGTTTTACTCGTCGCACGGATGCGCGGGTCGGTCAGGCGCCGGTGCAGCAGCATCGACACGCCGATGAAACCCAGCAAACCGGCCGTACCACCCGACACCATGGCCAGTACCTGCTTGGCGCCGGCACTGACAAAGGGCTCATAAAGGAAGTGCGGCGTCAGCATGCCAACGAAGTGGCCGAAGAACAGGAACAGCACGCCGATGTGGAACAGGTTGTTGGCCCAGCGCAGGCTGCCGCTGCGCAGCAATTGCGACGAGTCGCTCTTCCATGTGTACTGGTCGCGGTCAAAGCGGATCCAGCTGCCGATGAAGAACACAGCCAGGCAGAGGTAGGGATAGAGGCCGAAGATGAAGTGGTCAAGCCAGGCGGTCATGGTGCGACTCCTTGGGAGGTTTGGGGGCGTGCCTTGCGCACGACCTGAATCGGTTGGGGTTGGCCGGGCCGGTTCTGGCCGCGCGTAGCGCAGCCGTCGAAGGCTTCGGGCTCGGCCCAGGCCTCGTCCATCTCGGGTTCGGGCGCCAGGGGTACGGACTGCGCCTTGTGGCCTGCAGCTTCAAGCACCGCGGCGACCACGCTGGCGTAGGGATTCTCACGTTCATGCAGCGCGGTAAACAGCGCGTTCAAGACGTTCGTGAGCTCGCCCAGAAACTCTTGCGCCACTGCGGCCGGCTGGGTGGAGGCGAACTCCAGCACCACGCCCAAGTGGTCGGGCAGCTCGCCGTTCTGCAGGCGCAGGCCAGCCCTTTCGTAGGTCTGCGTCAAGTCGATCAACGCCGGGCCGCGTTCGCGCGAGTCACCGTGAATGTGCTCGAACAGGTGCAGCGCCGTCTGGCGGCCGCGATCGAAGGTATCCACATAGCGCGCCTGCGCTTCGTAGAGATCCATCAGTGCGATCTGGCGCGCCAGGGCGTCGAGCTCGGCCATACGCGCCACAGGCAACGCCTGCTCGACGCGCAGCGCATCCACCAGGGCCGGCATCTGCGCACGCAGTTCTTCGTCCGGGTAGGCCAGCATGCGGGCCAGCGCCCGCAGCGTCAGGCGCAAGGACTCAGGGGTGGTTTTGAACATGCGTTCCTCCCTTTCAGACCGTGGCCTTGATGGTGATGGTGCGCTTCTTCTTGGCACCGAAGATGCTCACGTCGGTAGCACCGTCGGAGCAGCCGTTGCCGAACGAGAAGCCGCAGCCGCCACGCACGTCGAAGGCGTTTTCGGCGTACTCGCGGTGCGAGGTCGGAATGACGAAGCGGTCTTCGTAGTTGGCGATCGCCATCACCTGGTACATATCTTCCACGTCGTGCTTGGTCAGGCCCACCTGCTTGAGCAGTTCGAGCTTCTCCACGCGATCGACGTGCACGCCGCGCTGGTAGGCGCGCATGGCCAGCATGCGTTCGAGCGCCCGCACCACCGGCGCGGTGTCGCCGGCCGTCAGCAGGTTGGCCAGGTACTGCACCGGGATGCGCAGCGCCGAGACGTCCGGAATCTCGCCGTTCACGCCCAGGTGGCCGGCATTGGCCGCCGACTGGATGGGCGAGAGCGGCGGCACGTACCAGACCATGGGCAGCGTGCGGTACTCGGGGTGCAGCGGCAGGGCGATCTTCCAGTCCACGGCCATCTTGTAGACCGGGCTCTTCTTGGCCGCCTCGATCCAGTTGTCGGGAATGCCGTCAAGTTGCGCCTGGCGGATGACCTCCGGGTCGTGCGGGTCAAGGAAGATGTCCAGCTGCGCCTGGTACAGGTCCTTGTCGCGCTCGACGCTGGCGGCTTCCTGGATGCGGTCGGCATCGTACAGCAGCACGCCCAGGTAGCGGATGCGGCCCACGCAGGTCTCGGAGCACACCGTCGGCTGGCCCGCTTCGATGCGCGGGTAGCAGAAGATGCACTTCTCGGCCTTGCCGGTCTGCCAGTTGTAATAGATCTTCTTGTACGGGCAGCCCGAGACGCACATGCGCCAGCCGCGGCACTTGTCCTGGTCGATCAGCACGATGCCGTCTTCCTCGCGCTTGTAGATCGAGCCCGAGGGGCACGACGCCACGCACGCCGGGTTCAGGCAGTGCTCGCACAGGCGCGGCAGGTACATCATGAAGGTGTTCT
>CAZRFF010000080.1:0-8498 GCA_964599265.1 uncultured Simplicispira sp.
CCGTGGGCACCTTCGCTCTGGGCAATTTCATTTTCGTGGTGCGGGAACTGCAAATCTGCCCCCCCCCCGTGGATGTCAAAACTCTCGCCCAGCAGTTCGCAACCCATGGCCGAGCATTCAATGTGCCAGCCAGGGCGCCCTTCGCCCCAGCTGCTTTGCCACTTCACTTCGGCAGGTTCGGTGGGCTTGGCGCCCTTCCAGAGCACAAAGTCCAATGGGTCGTGCTTGCCCTCTTGCACGGCCACACGCTCACCCGCCTGCAGCTCGTCCAGGGACTTGCCCGACAACTTGCCGTAACCGGGAAATTTGCGCACGGCATAGTTCACATCGCCATTGCCGGCCGGGTAAGCCAGGCCCTTGCCTTGCAGCACACCAATCATGGCGAGCATTTGCGGTACGTATTCGGTGGCGCGGGGCTCGTGGTCCGGGCGTTGGATGCCCAGGGCGTCGGCATCCTGGTGCAGCGCGGCAATCATGCGGTCGGTCAGGCTGCGGATGGTCTCGCCGTTTTGCACCGCGCGCTGGATGATTTTGTCGTCAATGTCGGTGATATTGCGCACGTAGGTGACGCGGTAGCCCGAGGCGCGCAGCCAGCGCTGCACCACATCAAACGCCACCATGGAGCGTGCATGGCCCAAGTGGCACAGGTCGTACACGGTCATGCCGCACACGTACATGCGCACATGGCCGGGTTCTAGGGGGGAAAAATCTTCCAACGCACGCGCCAGCGTGTTGTAGATGCGCAAACTCATGGAATATGGGACTGGAATGAGAAGGGATTGGCGACCGCAGGATAGCCCCGTGCGCGGCCACACCACAGGCAGCGGTCACTAGGGGACAAATGCCAAAACCCCTCAGCTACAATCCGCCGAAGTATAAGCCCGGCCCGGTATCGGGCGTTTCCTCCCCCCAGAAGAACCTGTCCATGAAGCAAGTCCGCTGCACTGTTCCCCGCGTCCTGCGCCTGCTGGCTCTTTCCGCCCTGGTGGGCGCCGGTCTGGCCCAGGCGGCCGACTACAGCGAAATCACCCAGTTGCTCAAGGCCGGCAAACCGGCAGATGCCCTGGCCAAAGCCGATCAGCGCCTGGCCGAGAGCCCGCGCGACCCACAACTGCGCTTTCTGCGCGGCGTCGCCCAAGCCGATGCGGGCAAGCACAGCGACGCCATCGTCACCTTCACCAAGCTGACCGAGGAATACCCCGAGCTGCCCGAACCCTACAACAACCTGGCCGTGCTCTACGCCAACCAAAACCAGCTCGACAAATCCCGCGCTGCGCTGGAAATGGCCATACGCACCAACCCCAGCTACGCCACTGCCCACGAAAACCTGGGCGACATCTACGCCAAGCTGGCCAGCCAGGCCTATAGCAAGGCTTTGCAGCTCGATGGCGGCACAGCCAATTCGGTCAAACCCAAACTGGCCCTGATCCGCAGCCTGTTCAATCCGCAGCCCCAGGCTGTGGCCAAGCCCGGCGCCACACCTGCGGCACCCGTGGTGGTGGCCCAGACCAAACCGGCTGCACCGGCTGCTGCGCCCGCCGCTCCCACGCCCGCCCCTGCTGCCGCACCGGCTTCTGCTACGGCCCCGGCTCCCGCGCCAGTGGCAGCGCCCGCGCCAGCACCCACCCCTGCGCCCGCCCCGGTAAAGGCCGACGAGGGCCAGGACACCGTGCGCGAAGTCACCGCCGCCGTACAAGCCTGGGCCGCCGCCTGGGCCGCCAAGGACATGAAGGGCTACCTGGCCGCCTACGGCAAAGATTTCACCCCCCCCGGCCGCCAAAGCCGCGCCGCCTGGGAGAAAGAACGCGAGTCGCGCATCGTGGGCAAATCGCGCATCAGCGTCAAACTCTCTGACATTCAAGTCAGCGTGAACGGTAACAAGGCCACTGCACGCTTCCATCAGGCCTACAGTGCCGATGCGCTCAACGTCTCCAGCCGCAAGGTCCTGGAGCTGACACAACACCAAGGCCAATGGACTATCGTGCGCGAATCCACGGGCAGTTGATGGTGGCTGTGCTGGCCCGTTTTCTGGCGCCCGCCCAGGCGCCTGGTTTTTGATGGATTGGTTCGTGTCGCGTTTGTTCACATTGCATGGCGCAGCCGCGCTGCTCGTCGCATGGGCCGTGGGTGGCTTGCCCGCGCCAGCATGGGCACAAGGCCCCGGCAAGGCACACAAACCCCGTGCGGGGCTGTCGTCCAGCGCCTCAACCAAATTCAAAGCCACATCGGCACGCACGGCTTTGGGCCAGCGCAGCGCCAAAGACAAAACCAAACCCCAGGCCAAAACCAAGCCCCGCGGCGCCCCCGCCCCTTTGCCTGCCCTGCGCGACGGCCAGGCCGAAGATCGCCTGCTGCAGGTGCTGGAGCTCACGCGCAAAGGCCAGTCGCGCGAGGCCCTGACCCAGGCCGAGCGCCTCGTGCGCGACCACCCCAACTTCCAACTGGCCCAGCTGGCTCTGGGTGACCTGCTGGCTGCCCGCACCCGGCCGGTGCTGCAACCGGGCGATGTGCCCAAAACCCTGGAGCCCCAGGCAGGCAACACCCTGCAGGAGCTGCGCACCGAACTGCAACGCCGTGTACAGGCCCATGGCAGTCCACCGGCCCAGGGGAGCGTGCCGTCACAATTTGTGGAACTGGCCCCACGCTACCGCCACGCCATCGCCGTCGATGCCCAACGCTCGCGCCTGTACCTGTTCGAAAACAGCCCCCAGGGCCTGCGACTGGTGGCCGACTATTACGCATCGGTGGGCAAACTGGGCATAGAAAAAGCCGCGGAAGGCGACCAGCGCACCCCTCTGGGCGTGTACTTCATCACCAGCCGCCTCGACCCCTCCACCCTGCGCGACTTTTACGGCGCCGGCGCCCTACCACTCAACTACCCCAACCCGCTGGACCAGATGCGCGGCAAGACGGGCAGCGGTATCTGGCTGCATGGGGCCCCACCTGAGCAATTTTCCCGTGCACCCCAGGCCACCGATGGTTGCGTGGCCTTGGCCAACCCCGACTTTGAACGCCTGCTGCGCACCGTAGAGCCGCGCACCACGCCCGTGGTCATTGCCCGCACGCTCGATTGGGTACCGCCCCACAGCACCCAAGCCGATCGCAAGGCATTTGATGCCATCCTGAGCCAGTGGCGCAGCGCCAAATCGGCCGGTGACATGCAGCGCCTGATGGGTTTTTACGCCCCCGACTTTCAGGGCCAGCGCAAAACCAGCCTGTCCGAATGGGCCACCACCTTGCACAAAGAAACCCAGACCCTGCAAGGCCGCCCGCTGGAACTCAAAGACCTGGCCATCCTGCGCTGGACGGACAGCCTGGACACCATGGTCGTGACCTTCGGCGAGGTGGCCGAGGGCGCACGCACCGGCCCCACCAAGCGTCAGTTCTGGGCCCGCAGGGGCAAGCACTGGCAGATCATTTACGAAGGAGTGATTGGATGATTTCCAAAAGAAAAACCATTGCAGCGCTTGCTGGCATTGCGTTTGCAGCTACTTTTTCTGTAGCGAAGGCAGAAGACGCCCCCAAGGTCAAACTCGCGACCAGCCTGGGCGACATCGTGGTGCAACTCGACCCCGCCAAAGCCCCTAAAACGGTGGAAAACTTTTTGCAGTACGTGGCCGACAAGCACTACGACGGCACCGTCTTCCACCGCGTGATCGACGGCTTCATGGTCCAGGGCGGGGGTTTTACCGCCGACATGGTGCAAAAACCCACCAAGGCGCCCATTCCGCTGGAAGCCAATAACGGCCTGAAGAACGACACCTATACCATCGCCATGGCCCGCACGGGCAACCCCAACTCGGCCACGTCGCAGTTCTTCATCAACGTGAAAAACAACGACATGCTCAACGCCCCCAAACCTGACGGCTACGGATATGCCGTGTTTGGCAAGGTGGTCGAAGGCCAGGCCGTGGTGGACAAAATCAAAGCCGTGGCCACCGGCAACAAAGGCCCGCACCAGAACGTGCCCACCACCCCCGTCACCATCAACACCGCCACACTGCTGAAGTGATCTTTGCAAGGAACACACCATGAGCAACCCACAAGTCGAACTGCACGTCACCATCAACGTGGCCGACACCGCCACGCAAGGCGTCATCACCCTCGAGCTTGACGCCGCCAAGGCGCCCAAAAGCACCGAGAACTTTCTGGCCTACGTCAACAGTGGGCACTACAACGGTACGATTTTCCACCGCGTCATCAAGGGCTTCATGGTCCAGGGCGGCGGCTTTACTGCCGACATGAAGCAAAAGCCCACCAACGCCCCCATCGAGAACGAAGCCGCCAACGGCCTGAAGAACGACCAGTACACCATCGCAATGGCACGCACGGGCGACCCGCACAGCGCCACGGCGCAGTTTTTCATCAATGCCGTGAACAACGACTTCCTCAACCACACGGCCCCCAGCGGCCAGGGCTGGGGCTATGCCGTGTTCGGCAAGGTCGTGCAGGGCCAGGACGTAGTGGACGCCATCCGCAAAGTGCGCACCACGCGCAAGGGCTTCCATGACGACGTGCCGTTTGACGCCGTCGTCATCGACAAGGCCGTGGCCCTCTGACCCCATGTCCGCGGCCGTGCCCCGGTTCCAGGAGCTCATCGCTCCTGCGCGCTGGCGCACGGTCGATTTTTTGTCCGACCTGCACCTGCAAGCCAGCGAGCCGGCCACCGCCGCCGCCTGGCAGCGCTACCTGCAAACCACCCCGGCCGATGCGCTGTGCATCCTGGGTGATTTGTTCGAGGTGTGGGTGGGTGACGATGTGCTGGATGAATCCGGCAGTTTCGAGGCCCAGGCCTGTGGCTGGCTACGGACCGCGGCCCAGCGCTGCGCCGTGTATTTTTTGCACGGCAACCGCGATTTTTTGGTGGGCACAGGCTTTGCCGCGCACACCGGCGCCACACTGCTCACCGACCCCACGGTACTGGTCTTCCAAGGCCAGCGCTGGCTGCTTTCGCACGGCGATGCGCTGTGCCTGAACGATGTGGACTACCAACGCTTTCGCGCCCAGGTGCGTACCGATGCGTGGCAGGCGGCATTTTTGGCGCAAAGCCTGCTGGAGCGCCGCACCCTGGCCCGTGGTATCCGCAGCGAAAGCGAAGCGCGCAAACGCTCCGGCCAGCCCTATGCCGACGTGGATACCAGCGCCGCCCTGGCCTGGCTGCATGCCGCCCAGGCCCACACCCTCATCCACGGCCACACCCACCAGCCCGCCACGCACCACCTAGCCGACGGCGCGCAGCGCGTGGTGCTGAGTGACTGGGACCTGGCCGCCCCCACCCCGCGCGGCGATGTACTGCGCCTGACACCCCAGGGCTTGGAACGCGTCGCCATCGCCCCCACCTGATGGCAATGCCCGCCTTCTGGAACCGCCTGCGCCACCGTGTGCGCGCCACCCTAGCCCCCCTGCCCGAAATTCCTGCCCCGCTGTGGCTGAACACCCTGCAGGCCTACCCGTTTCTGGCCGTGCTCAACCCCACAGAACAGGCCAAGCTGCGCGCCCTCAGCGCCTTGTTCCTCGATCGCAAGCAATTCCATGGCGCCCACGGCCTGGTGGTGACCGACGCCATGGCCGTAGAAATCGCTGCCCAGGCCTGCCTGCCCTTGCTGCACTGGGGCGAACCGTCTGCGGCCCTGGATTGGTACGGCGATTTTGTGACCATCGTCGTCCACCCCGGTGAAGCCATCGCCCGGCGCGAGCAGATGGACGAAGCCGGCGTAGTGCACCGCTACACCGAAGTGCTGGCCGGTGAGGCCATGGAAGGCGGCCCGGTGATGCTGAGCTGGCAACATGTGCGGCAGGGCGCCAGCCAAACCCCACAAGGCGCCAATGTGGTCATCCACGAATTTGTGCACAAACTGGACATGAAAAGCGGCCACGCCAACGGCTGCCCGCCCCTGCCTGCAGGTTTCATGGGTACCACCAGTGGCCGCGCAGCCCACGAGGCCTGGTGGGCTGCCTGGGAACCGGCCTACGCCCAGTTCCGCGAAGCCGTCATCAAAGCCGAGCGCTTTGGCGCCGAATGGCCCTGGCTGGACGCCTATGGCGCCAGCGCACCGGCCGAATTCTTTGCCGTGGCCTGCGAGGCGTATTTCATCCACCGCCTGCGCTTCGCCCAGGAATTCCCCACGCTGGCGCCTGTGCTGGATGCGTTCTTTCACCCCCAGGGCCTGCGCATCACCCGCAACGCATGAAACCCGCGTGGCCCAGGCGCCTGAAGCGCGCGCTCACATCAACCAAATGCTACCTGCCCCCCCACCAAGGTGCAGCGCACGCGGGCAGACAGCTCGGTATCGCTGAACGGGGTGTGCTTGCCCTGGCTGCGCAGGGCTGCCGCATCGGCCTTCCAGACCACCCCCGGATCAACGATGCACACATCACCCACCCCGCCTTCCACCAAACGTCCCACGCTGGCTTGCAATGTGCCCAAGGCGTTGCCCAGTACGGCAGCAGGGGCACTGGTCACGGTGGCCAGAGCACGCTGCAGCGGCACGCTGTCGTCCTGCGCCCATTGCAGCGCCAGGGACAGCAGCAGCTCCAGCCCCGTGGCGCCGGGCTCGGCCTCGGCAAAAGGCAGGGTCTTGGCGTCTGAATCCACGGGATTGTGGTCAGAGACCAAAGCGTCAATGGTGCCGTCCTTCAGGGCTGCGCGCAGTGCATCACGGTCACCGGCTTGGCGCAGGGGCGGAATCAAGCGCGTGCGGCTGTCAAAAAAGCCGATGTCCTGGTCGATGAGGTGCAGGGAATTGATGCTCACGTCACAACTGACATTGAGGCCACGGGCCTTGGCCTGGCGCACCAGCTCCACCCCAGCCGCACTCGAAATGCGGCACAAGTGCACGCTGGCCCCCGTCGCTTGCAAGAGCTCAAAAATGGTATGCAGGGCAATGGTTTCTGCCGCCACCGGAATGCCCGACAGGCCCAGGCGCGTGGCCAGCGGCCCGCTGGCTGCCACGCCTTTGCCCAGGTGCAACTCTTGCGGGCGCAGCCAAACGGTATACCCAAAAGTAGCCGCATACTGCAGCGCCCGCTGCAGCACCTGGGTGCTGGCCAGCGCCACATCGGCCTGGCTGAACCCAACACAGCCCGATTCGGTAAGCTCGGCCATTTCGGTCAGCACCTCGCCCTTGAGCCCCCGGGTGAGCGCCCCCAGCGGAAACAAGCGTGATTGGTGGAGCTTTTCAGCGCGGAACTTGAGCATCTCCACCAGCCCAGGCTCATCGAGCACGGGGTCGGTATCGGGCGGACAGACCAGGCTGGTCACGCCACCGGCCACGGCCGCGGCCATTTCGGATTCAAGCATGCCCTCGTGCTCGTACCCCGGTTCGCGCAGCCGCGCTGCCAGATCCACCAGCCCCGGCACCACCAGACAGCCCGTGGCGTCAATGCTGCGCGTGGGCGCGAAGTCGGGCGGCACGCGCCCCAGGCCCACAATGCGGCCCGCAGCCAGCGCAATATCGCCCACCTGGTCAAACCCGCTGGCCGGATCGATCACCCGGCCGCCATGGATGAGGATTTTCATGGTTTTTAAATCGCAAACAGCTATACAAACAGTCGCATCAAGCCTCATTGCCCGCAACGATGGACATCACTGCCATGCGCACGGCAATGCCAAAAGTCACCTGCGGCAGGATCACGCTCTGCGGCCCATCGACCACGGCAGAATCAATTTCAACCCCCCGGTTGATGGGACCGGGGTGCATGACGATGGCATCGGGTTTGGCCAACCGCAGCTTGTCGGGCGTGAGACCAAAACTCTTGAAATACTCCTGGCTCGACGGCAGCAGCGCACCGCTCATGCGCTCATTTTGCAAGCGCAGCATGATGACCACATCGCAGTCCTTGATGCCTTCTTCCAGCGTATGGAACACCCGCACGCCCATGTCCGCAAGGTTGGACGGCACCAGGGTGCGCGGCCCCACCACACGCAGCTCGGCACAGCCCAAGGTCATCAAGGCATGGATATCCGAACGCGCCACACGCGAATGCAGCACATCGCCCACGATGGCGACCGTCAGGTTGGCAAAATCTTTTTTGTAATGCCGGATGGTGTACATATCCAGCAGGCCCTGCGTGGGGTGGGCGTGGCGCCCATCGCCCGCATTGACCACATGCACGTGCGGCGCCACGTGCCGGGCGATCAGATACGGCGCGCCCGACTCGCTGTGGCGCACGACGAAGATGTCCGCGGCCATGGCCGAGAGGTTGTCGATGGTGTCGAGCAGCGTCTCGCCCTTGCTCGCCGAGCTGCGCGCAATGTCGAGATTGAACACATCCGCCGACAGGCGTTTGGCCGCGATCTCGAACGTGGTGCGCGTGCGCGTGCTGTTTTCAAAAAACAGGTTGAAAACGCTTTTGCCGCGCAGCAGCGGCACCTTCTTCACCTCGCGATCATTCACCGAGACGAAGTTGGTGGCGGTATCCAGAATGTGCGTGAGGATGTCGCGCGGCAGCCCTTCCGTGGAGAGCAGGTGGATGAGCTCGCCATTTTTGTTGAGCTG
>CAZRFF010000081.1:0-8452 GCA_964599265.1 uncultured Simplicispira sp.
GCCACATTGCAAGAGCACAACCGCGCCGTCAACCGCTACCAAAAAGGCCATTAGGAACCCTACGCATGCCAGATGCAGGTCTGTTCATCAGTTTTGAGGGCATCGACGGTGCAGGCAAGTCCTCGCACATCGAAGGCTTGGCCGCAGCATTTCGCGCACAAGGCCGTAGCGTCACGCTCACACGCGAACCCGGCGGCACGCCCCTGGCCGAAAAACTGCGCAGCTTGCTGCTGGGCGACGCCATGGATGCCTTGAGCGAGGCTTTATTGGCCTTTGCTGCCCGGCGCGACCATTTGCACCAAGTCATCGAACCGGCCTTGGCACGCGGCGAAGTGGTGTTGTGCGACCGCTTTACCGACGCCACCTTCGCCTACCAAGGGGGAGGGCGGGGGCTGGATTGGGAGCAGTTGCGCCTGCTGGAGCGCATGGTGCAAACCAGGGAAGGCGGGGCACCGGGGGCGCTGCGCGAGCCCGACCTGACCCTGTGGTTTGACTTGCCCCCCGCCATGGCTGCCGAGCGCCTTGCCACGGCGCGTGCGCCCGACCGGTTTGAAGCCCAGGACGCATCCTTTTTCGCCCGCGTGGCCCAGGGCTATGCCCGCCGCGCTGCCGAAGCGCCCCAGCGCTTTGTGCGGCTGGACGCCGCCCAGGAGCGTGAAGCCGTGTGGGCGCAATTGGCGCGTGCTCTGGAACAGCACGGTTGTCTGGCCCCAGTGCCGCCAGCTATGCCAGGAGGCCCGGTATGAGCCAGGGCGGCCCAGACGAACCCATCGCTCCCTGGATTGCGCAGCAGCGCACACACCTGCTGGCGCAGCGCGGCCATGCCTGGCTGCTCACGGGACCGTCGGGGCTGGGGCAGTTTCAGTTGGCACTGGAATTGGTGCGCGCCTGGCTGTGCGAGGCGCCTACGGCGCAGGGCGCCTGCCGGCAATGCCCCAGCTGCCACGCCATGGACGTGCACACCCATGCCGATCTGTGCGTGCTCATGCCCGAGGTGCAGATGCTGGCCCAAGGTTGGCCTTTGCCCGAAAAAGCACAGGCCGAAATTGACGACAAAGCGCGCAAACCCAGCCGCGAGATCCGTGTAGAGGCCATGCGCGATGCGGTGGAATTTGCCCAGCGCACCAGCGCACGCGGACGGGGCAAGGCGGTGCTGGTGTACCCGGCCGAGCAAATGAACCACATCACCGCCAACGCCCTGCTCAAAACGCTGGAAGAGCCCCCGGGCGACGTGCGGTTCGTGCTGGCCAGCGAGGCCGCGCATTTGTTGCTGCCAACCATTCGCAGCCGCTGCCTGGGCCATGCCATGGTCTGGCCCGAGGCAGGGCAAATGCAAGATTGGCTGGCGGCCCAAGGGGTTCCGGCACAGGCTGCGCAGGCCCATTTGCGGGCCGCGGGCGGGCGCCCCTACGATGCCTTGCACCGTGCCCGGAACGGGCCGCTGCCCCAGGCCTGGGCCGAGCTGCCCAAGGCCCTTTTGCGTGGCACGCCGGGGGTTTTGGCCGATGCCAGCCCCATGCAGGCCACCATGGCATTGCAAAAACTCTGCCACGATTTGATGGCGCTGGCTGTGGGTGCGGCGCCACGTTACTTTGCCCAGGCCGATTTGCTAGCGCCGCCGCCTTTGGCCGCGCTCACGCAGTGGTCCCGGGCGCTCATGCAGGCGGCGCGCACGGCAGACCACACCTGGAACGCGGGGCTCATGCTCGAAGCCCTTGTCGCGCAAGCGCAAAACGCCCTACACTCGCAAGCAACTTCACAGCGTACGCCACCATGAGCAGCCCATCCACCGCGCCCCGTCCCAGCGTCATGCAATTGGCGATCAAGGAAAAGGGGGCCTTGCATGCCGCCTACATTCCCTTTTTTGTCGAAGGGGGCATTTTCGTGCCCACCACGCGCGAATACCGTTTGGGTGATGATGTGTACGTGCTGCTCACCCTGCCTGACGATCTGCAGCGCTACCCCGTGGCGGGCCGTGTGGCCTGGGTGACGCCGGCGCGTGCTGGCGGCAACCGCACGCAGGGCGTGGGCATCCAGTTCCCCAAAGACGAAAAATCCGTACAGCTCAAGGCCAAAATCGAGCAGATCCTGGGTGCGGCGCTGGGCTCGGACCGCCCCACCCAAACCATCTGAGCAGCGCGCCCCAACCCCCTGCCGATCCGCGTACGGGGTCGGCTTTTTTGTTTGTTTTTCCATGTTCGCCGACTCCCACTGCCACCTGACCTTCCCCGGGCTTGCCGACCAGATACCCGCCATCCGCACAGCCATGCGGGCGGCCCAGGTAGGCCGGGCCCTGTGCATTTGCACCACCATGGAAGAGTTTGGTCAGGTGCACAGGCTGGCACTGGATTACGACAATTTCTGGTGCTCCGTGGGCGTGCACCCGGACAATGAAGGCGTGCAAGAGCCCTCGGTGCAGGATTTGGCAGAGCGCGCTGCCTTGCCCCGCGTGGTCGCCGTGGGTGAAACGGGCCTGGACTACTACGGCATGGAAGACCGCAAAGGCGGGCGCAGCATTGCCGACCTGGAGTGGCAGCGCGAGCGCTTTCGCACGCACATCCGCGCCGCACGCGCGGCGGCCAAACCGCTGGTCATCCACACGCGCAGCGCCTCTGCCGATACCCTGGCCATTCTGCGCGAGGAAGGCGAAGACGGCGGCAGTGCCAGCGCTGGCGGGGTGTTCCATTGCTTTACGGAAACCGATGCAGTGGCCCGCGCTGCGCTCGACCTGGGCTACTACATTTCGTTTTCGGGCATCATCACTTTCAAAAACGCGCAGGACTTGCGCGATATTGCCGCCTTTGTGCCCATGGACCGCATGCTCATAGAAACCGACAGCCCCTACCTGGCCCCCGTGCCTTACCGTGGCAAGACCAATACCCCTGCCTACGTGCCTGAGGTGGCCAGGCAGATTGCAGCGGTGCGCGGCCTGGCCGTGGAGGAGGTGGCCGAGGCCACCGAACGCAATTTCGAGGCGCTGTTCAAAGGGGTGGTGCAGCCATGAACGCTTGGGGCTCAGCCCGCCGCACCGTGCTGCTGATGGCGCTGGCCGCCAGCCTGCCGGTGCGTGCCGGGGCATATGAAGATTTTTTTGTCGCCATTGCCCGGGATGACGCCAGCGCCATCACCACCTTGCTGCTGCGCGGCTTTGACCCCAATACGCGCGACCCCAAGGGGCAGCCGGGCTTGACGCTGGCCTTGCAGGCGGATTCGCTCAAGGCGTTTGATGCCTTGCTGGTCATGCGCAGCCTGAACGTGGAAGCGCGCAATGCCAAAGACGAAAGCCCCTTGATGATCGCCGCCCTGCGCGGCCATGTGCAGGCGGTGAAGGCGTTGATTGAACGGGATGCCGATGTGAACAAACCCGGCTGGACGCCCCTGCACTATGCAGCCACGGGCACCACGCCGCGCCAGGCTGAAATCGTCGCGCTCTTGCTGGAAGAAAGCGCCTACATCGACGCTCCATCGCCCAACGGCACCACGCCCCTCATGATGGCCGTGCACTACGGCACGCGCGAAGCGGCAGAGCTTTTGCTCAAAGAAGGCGCAGACCCTGCCTTGCGCAACCAATTGCGCCTGAGCGCCTCCGACTTTGCCTTGCGCGCCAACCGCAAAGACATGGCTGACCTGGTGACTGCCGCCATACGCCAGCGCCAGCCTAACCGGGGGCGTTGGTAGGCCAGCGTTCCTGGCGCCGTTGCTGCCGGTGGGGCGGGTTCAGGCTGCTGGCGCTTCGGCAGCGTCCGCGGGGCGTGCCTGCAGCCTTGCGTACAGCCCCCCCTGGGCCATCAAAACGGCGTGGGGGCCTTGCTCCACAATGCGCCCGCGCTCCATCACCACCACCCGGTCGGCATGTTCAATGGTGGACAGCCTGTGGGCAATGACGAGCGTGGTGCGCCCTTGCATGAGTTTTTGCAGGGCCTCTTGCACCAGGCGTTCGGACTCGGTGTCCAACGCCGAGGTGGCCTCATCCAAAATCAAAATCGGGGCGTCTTTGTACAGCGCACGGGCAATGGCCAGGCGTTGGCGCTGGCCGCCCGAGAGCTGGGTTGCGTTGTGGCCCACCACGGTGTCCATGCCCTGGGGCAGCGCGGCCACGTGTTCGGCCAGGTTGGCCGCAGCCAGGCAGGCTTGCACGCGCTGCCTGTCCACGGTCTGGCCCAGGGCCACATTGGCGGCAATGCTGTCATTGAACATCACCACATCCTGGCTCACCAGGGCAAATTGCGCACGCAAGGCGCCCAGGTTCCAGTCCTGGGTGGCGTGGCCGTCCAGCAGCACTTCGCCTGCGCTGTGGGGCACAAAGCGCGGCAGCAGATTCACCAAAGTGGTTTTGCCCGCGCCAGACGGCCCCACCAGGGCCACCACCTCGCCGGGCTGAATGTGCAAATCCACGGCTTGCAGGGCGGGGGGCTGGTTGGGCGCAAAGTCCACTTGCACTTTGCGCAGGGTGATGGCCCCTTGGGAGCGTCCAGCGGGCGCATAGGGGCCTGACACCTCGGCCGGTGCGCTGCCCAGCAAAATAATGCCGCGCTCCAGCGCCGCCACCCCGCGTGTGATGGGGCTGGCCACATCGGCCATGCGGCGTATGGGGGCGATCAGCATCAGCATGGCGGTGATGAAGGCAGCAAAGCCGCCCACGGTCACGTCTTGCGCAACGCTGCCCGCACCGCGGCTTTGCCACAGGGCGACGCAAATCACGGTGGACAGCGCAGCCGCAGCGAGCAATTGCGTCAGGGGGGTAGACAGCGACGATGCGATGGTTGATTTGATGGCCAGGCCGCGCAGGCGCCGGCTGAGCTGCTCGAAGCGCTGCGCCTGTGCCGCTTGGGCAGCATGCAAACGCACCATGCGGTGGGCGAGCACGTTTTCTTCCACGACGTAGGCGAGTTCGTCGGTGGCTTGCTGGGCGCTTTTGGTCAGTGCATACAAGCGGCGCGAAAGGGTTTTCATGATCCAGGCCACCCCAGGCACCACCACGGCCACGATCAGGGTGAGCTGCCAATTGAGGTACAGCAAATACCCCAAAAGGGCGATCAGCGTGAAACCGTCGCGCGAGATGTTCATGAGCGCATGCACCAGCAGCGTGGAGCCCGTTTGCACTTCGTACACCACGGTGTTGGAGAGGCTGCTGGCCGATTGCTGTGTGAACAAACCCATGTCGGCCGCCAGAAGCCGCTCGAACATGCGGCTGCGCAGCAGGAGCATGCCCTCGTTGGCGATGCGCGCCAGGGCGTATTGCCCTACAAACTGCGCCAACCCGCGGACCAGAAATACCCCCATGATGGCGGCAGGCACCATCCACAGTTGCAGCGAACCCTCGGTAAAACCCTGATCCAACAAGGGCTTGAGCAAGGCAGGAATCAGGGGCTCGGTAATGGCCCCGACCAGTGTGGCCAGCACAGCAGCCACCCAGGCCAGGCGGTGGTGTGGGCCAAAGTAGGCCGTGAGCCGCGCCAGACGCGCGCGAAGGGGTTCTTCGGGCGTGGGGGCGGGGGATGAAGGGGCGCCCGAAGCGCGGTTGTCAGGGGTTTGCATGCGGTGCTGATTCTACTTTTGCAGGCCCGGTCAACAGTTTGTGACAGGAGGGCGGCGCCAAGTGTGTAACATTCCCGCCTGACGAGCGGCCTTTCGCCGCTTGCTGCACAGCGCGAATGACATCACACCGCCTTTTCGAATCCCCCCCTCAGAGCCCTGCTTTTGCCTCCACCCGTCGCCAGTGTCTGGCTGCATTGGGTGCGCTGGCCTCCTTGCCAGCAGTAGCGCAGTTTCGTGTCGAAGTCACTGGTGTGGGCATGACGCAATTGCCCATCGCCATTGCCACTTTCCGCGACGAATCGCAGGCCCCACAAAAAATTTCTGCCATCGTGCAGGCCGATCTGGAGCGCAGCGGGCAGTTTCGCGGCGTTGATACGGGTGGCGTGCGCCTGGATGAAACCACCCGCCCCGACCTGGCCTTATGGCGCCAGAAAGCGGCTGATTCCTTGCTCAGCGGCAGCGTGATCCGCCTTGCGGATGGCCGTTATGACGTGCGCTTTCGCCTGTGGGATGTGGTGCGTGGCCAGGATCTTGGCGGGCAAAGCTACGTGGTGGTGCAGGCCGACCTGCGTTTGGTGGCGCACCGCATTGCCGATTTTGTGTACGAAAAACTCACGGGCGTGCGTGGCGTGTTTTCCACGCGCATTGCCTACATCACCAAAGCCGGCAACCGCTACAGCTTGTGGGTAGCAGATTCCGATGGCGAGAACGCGCAATCCGCACTCGCCAGCCCGGAGCCCATCATCTCCCCGGCCTGGTCGCCTTCGGGAGGGCAACTGGCCTATGTGTCGTTCGAATCGCGCAAGCCCGTGGTGTACGTGCACGACGTGGCTTCCGGGCGCCGCCGCCTGGTGGCCAACTTCAAAGGCTCCAACAGCGCTCCGGCCTGGTCGCCCGATGGGCGCACCTTGGCCATCACCCTTACGCGCGACGGCAACTCGCAGTTGTATGCCATCGACGCCAATGGCGGCGAACCGCGCCGCCTCATGCAAAGCACGGGCATCGACACCGAACCGGCTTATTCGCCCGACGGACGTTTGATTTATTTCGTGAGCGACCGTGGCGGCGCCCCCCAGATCTACAAGGTGGCCAGCAGCGGCGGCAATGCCGAGCGTGTGACCTTCAGCGGCAGCTACAACATCTCTCCCGCCATCAGCCCCGATGGCCGTTGGCTGGCTTACGTGTCGCGTGTGAATGGGGCCTTCAAGCTGCATGCCATGGAGCTGGCGTCGGGCACCGTCACCGCCTTGACCGAGACCACGGCCGACGAGCGCCCCAGTTTTGCGCCCAACAGCCGCCTGATCGTTTACGCCACCCAGCAGCAAGGCCGCGAAGCGCTCATGACCACCACGCTGGACGGCAAGATCAAAGCCAAGTTGGCCGGGCAGGGTGGGGACATCCGCGAGCCCGACTGGGGCCCATTCCAATTCCAGTGAACTTTTTCTGTTTTTCAATTTCAGCCTTTTGCAGGAGTTTTTTCATGTTCAAACGCATTGCTATCGCTGTGGCCGCCGCCACGCTCATCGTGGGTTGCAGCTCTGGGGTAGACCTGGACAATGTTCCGGTCGAAGACAAAAACGGCGCGCCGCTTTCCACCGGCGCCAATTCCGGCAACGCTGGCCAAAGCGGGGTGCAGGGTGTGGATTTGTCGCAGTCCGCAGCAGACAAAGCGGGCCCCCAGGGCGTGAGCCGTGTGGTGTACTTTGATTTCGACAGCTACGTCATCAAGCCCGAATTCCAATCGGCGATTGAGGCCCACGCACGCTTCATCAAGGCCAGCCCGGCACGCCGCGCGGTCATTGAAGGCCATACCGACGAGCGCGGCGGCCGTGAATACAACCTGGCCCTGGGCCAAAAGCGTGCCGAGGCTGTGCGCCGTTCCCTGGGGCTGCTGGGTGTGTCTGACAACCAGATCGAGGCAGTGAGCTTTGGCAAGGAAAAGCCCGCAATGCAAGGCTTTAGCGAAGACGCTTACGCCAAGAACCGCCGCGCTGAAATCTCTTACCGTTGAACGGTCGGTCTATGCGCCTGAACCTCCCATTTTTGCGCCGCTACCCGACATGGCTGGCGTTGGCGCTGGCCTGTGCTTATGCGCCGTACAGCCAGGCGGCATTGTTTGAAGACAATGAAGCGCGCCGCGCCATCCTGGAGATGCGCCAGCGGGTCGATGCCATGCAGCAGTCCAGCCAGCGCGCCACGGACGACAACGCGCAACTGCGCCGCAGCCTGTTGGATTTGCAGTCGCAAATCGACGGCTTGAAGGCCGAGCTGTCCAGCCTGCGTGGGCAGAATGAGCAATTGGCCCGCGATGTGGCAGAGATGCAGCGCCGCCAAAAAGACATGGCCCAGGGGGTGGACGAGCGCTTGCGCCAGTTTGAGCCCATCCAGGTCACGGTGGACGGCCAGCAGTTCCAGGTGGAGCCCAATGAAAAGCGCGACTATGAAGCCGCATTGGCACGTTTCAGGGGTGGCAAATACGCCGAGGCGCAGGGCCTGTGGGCGGCTTTCTTGAAGCAGTACCCTGGCAGCGGTTACGTGCCGTCGGCACGGTTTTGGCTGGGCAATGCACAGTACGCAACGCGCGACTACAAAGAGGCCGTGCAAAATTTCCGCGCCATTCTGGCTTCTGCACCCCAGCACGCACGGGCCCCCGAGGCCATGCTGTCCATTGCCAATTGCCAGATTGAGCTCAAGGAGGTGCGTGGGGCACGCAAGACGCTGGAAGACCTGCTGCATACCTACCCGCAGTCCGAGGCGGCCCCCGCTGCCAAAGAGCGTTTGGCTCGGCTCAAGTAAGGGCCGGGTGTGCTGGCAGTGCAATCCGTGGCCCATGCCGATGCGGCGGCCCAAGCGGGCCTGGATCGCCGTTTTGGCGGGTTGGAACGCCTATACGGCAAGCCTGGAGCGGCGTCCA
>CAZRFF010000082.1:0-8436 GCA_964599265.1 uncultured Simplicispira sp.
CCAGGTGACGCCGCGCAACACCACGGTGCAGCGCATCAGCCAGGTCATCCACCCAGTGGGCCGTGCCAAGAAAAAAGCCGTGCTGCTGCACATCATCCAGCAACACAACTGGAGCCAGGTGCTGGTGTTCACCCGCACCAAATTCGGCGCCAACAACGTGGCTGAATTTCTGGACAAAAACGGCGTGACCGCCATGGCCCTGCACGGCAACAAGAGCCAGAGCGCCCGCACGCAGGCGCTGGACGGCTTTAAGACCGGCAAAATCCGCGCCCTGGTGGCCACTGACATTGCCGCACGCGGCATCGACATCGACGACCTGCCGCACGTGGTCAACTACGAAGTCCCCAACGTCCCCGAAGACTACGTGCACCGCATCGGCCGCACGGGCCGTGCCGGCCGTGAGGGCCAGGCCGTGAGCCTGGTCTGCATGGACGAAGAAGGCTTCATGATGGAGATCGAACGCTTTACCAAGCAGGAGATCCCGGTGCAAATGCTTGAAGGCTTTGGCCCCGAAGAAGGCGAAAAAGCCGAACCCATCGCCATGGGGCGCCAGACGCTGTGGGGTGGCGCAGGCCGTCCGCCCAGCCGCGATGTGATGCAGGCCGCAGCCAAGGCAGCGCGCAGCGAAATGATGGACCGCATCCGCGCCAACAAAACGGGCGCTGGCGACCGCCCCGCACGCCAGGGTGCGCCAGCCGGCCGTTCTGGAGCCCAGCAGCCAGGCCGAGGCCCCCGGCCCGACGGCGCGGCTGCACCCCAAGGCGCACCACGGGGCAACAAAGGCCCAGGCCAACGCCAAGGGCAAGGCCCGGGCCGCCCTCCCCGCCATGCCGACGCACCGCGCAACCACCAGGCCCCCGCAGGCCGCGGGCGTGGCGGCGAGGGTGCTTCCCATCGCTACGAAGACCAGCCCCCCCACGCCGATGCCCACCTGGGCACGCACAGCGGCCTGGGCCTGCATGTGCGCCGTTCGGGCAGCGGATCGGGCCAGCCTGACCCCATGCGCACCAGCATCGACAGCATGGCCGGGCAAGGCCGCCGGGGCGGTGGTGGCATGCGCGGCGGGCGTGGCGGGCCGCGCAGCCGCTGAGCGGTTTCGTTCAATGATGGGAGGCGGCTCCCCCTCCCCCCATCGCTTGGTACAGCGCGGCCGAATCGGCAAGCCGCTGCGTCTGGGCTTGGATCAGCCCCCAACGGCTTTGCTGCGCCTGCTGGCGTGTCAACAACAGTTGTACATAGCTGGCAGAGCCCAAGGCATATTGGCGCTGCATGGACTGCATGGCCGCTTGGGCCGATGCATCGCCCACAGCCATGGCAGACAGGGTCTGGGCATCATGCTCCAGCGCACGCAGCACATCGGCCACATTGCGCAAAGCGTCCAGCACCACGGTTTGGTAGTTGGCTGCAGCCGCATCCACGGCGGCCAAGGCAGCGCGTTTTTCCGCAGGCAACGCGGGGTTGAACAAAGGCTGTGTGAGCTGCGCCAACACGCCCCATGCGGCTGCAGTACCACCAAACAAGGCCCCTGCGGTCAAAGCCTGTGAACCCAGGTTGGCGCTGAGCTGGATTTGCGGGTACAGCCGCGCTGCTGCCACGCCGTAATCGGCCGTAGCGGCTTGCAGCAACCCTTGAGCAGCCAAAATATCAGGGCGCTGGCGCACCAGTTCCGAAGGCAGGCTTACGGGCAGCTCGGTAGGCAGCGCAAATTCAGCCAAAGTGAAATCTGGCACCTGTGCAGCACCCGGAACCTGCCCCGCCAGAACGGCCAGCATGTGCTCGGTCTGCTGTTTTTGTTGGTGCAATTGCACCCGTGTGGCACGGGTTTGCTCCAGGGGAGCCTGCAAGGCCCACACAGCATCTTGGGCCGCATGGCCCAGGCGCACACGCGTCTTTGTGATTTCGAGTTGCTCTTGCTGCAACTGCAGCAGCGCCTGCGTGGCCAATTCTTGCTCTGCCAAACGTGCGCGGACAATGGCGGCGGCCGTGATCTGGCCCGCCAGCGTCAGACGGGCGGCCTGCAACTGGTAGTGGCGAACATCGGTGCGCGCCAGCAGTGCTTTCAGGGCCTGCTGTTGGCCGCCGGATACATCCAACCGGTAACGCACCTGTACGCTGGCGCTGAACTGGTCTGCCACCTGCCCTGCTGCGCCCGGCATGGTCGGCGCAGAGCCTTGGCGCTGGCGCTGTGCGCCCAGGGCCAAATCGGCCTGGGGGTAATGGGTGGCTGCGGCCTGTGCCGTTTGCAGCTCTTGCGCTTGGCGCAACGCAGCCTGGGCTGCGGCCACCGTCGGGCTGGCTTGCAGCGCCTGCTCTATCCACGCATTAAGCCGGGCTGAGCCCAGGGCCTGCCACCAGGCATCAGGCACGGCGGCACCCCAGCGCAACTGCTGTGCGTCGCCCAGAGGGACAGGGCTGGAGGCCGTGCGCTCAGGCAATGCAGACGCTGTATACGATGGGGACTGGGGGGCGGCAGGTTGCGCTACCTCAGGCCCACTGGCACAGCCTGCCAAGGCCATTGCCAGGGCCATCAAGGTCGGCATGGCTGCATGGGTTTGCGCTCTCACAGGGTGTTGCATCGTCAATCTCCCAAATCTCCAAAACTGCGTCCTTCGCCCACTTCCTCGTGGGTCACACCATCGCGGATGTGATAAATGCGCTTGAAGGTCGGAATGATTTTTTCGTCGTGCGTGACGACGATGATGGCCGTCTCAAAGCGGCGGGCCATGTCGTTGAGGATGCGGATCACGGCCATGGCCCGTTCGGAGTCGAGCGGCGCTGTAGGCTCATCAGCGAGGATGACCGGTGGGCGGTTGACCAGCCCCCGCGCAATCGCCACGCGCTGCTGCTCGCCACCCGATAGGCGTGAGGGCATGGCCTGGGCACGGTGCTGCACGTCCAGCGCCGTGAGCAACTCCAGCGCCCGTGCACGCGCCTGGGCGTTGGGCACTCCAGCAAGCATGGGCAACAGGGCGACGTTGTCGGTCACATCCAAAAACGGAATCAGATAGGGCGCTTGAAAGACAAAGCCGATCTTGTCGCGGCGCAGCGCGCGCAAATCGCGCACCCGCCAGCCATTGTCAAAAATCACCTCATCGCCCAGCACCATGCGCCCGGCGGTGGGGTCAATCACCGCACCCAGGCACTTGAGCAAGGTGCTCTTGCCCGAGCCCGATGGCCCGATCAGGCCCACCACCTCGCCCGGCGCGACCACCATGTTCACGTCCTTCAAGGCCAGAACGGCGGTGTCACCCTCGCCATAGCGTTTGGATAAACCCTCGATGCGTATACCTTTGCCTTGCATCTCAACCCCCTATGGCTTCGGCAGGGTCCACGCGCAGCGCCATGCGGATGGCGACAACGCTGGCCAGCACGCAAATGGCTTGCACAGCAAAAAACCCGGTGATGGTGTCTTGCGGTACCAGCAGCACGAATTTAGGAAAAATCGGTGCGGCAAAAGTGGCGCTGATCTTGCCCACCACAAAGCCAATCAGGCCCAGCACCAGCGACTGCTGCAGGATCATTCCGGCGATGGTGCGGTTTCTCGTGCCAATGAGTTTGAGCACGGCAATTTCGCGGATTTTGTCCATGGTCAGGGTGTAGATGATGAAAGCCACAATGGCCGCGCTCACCACCGCCAAGATGGCCAAAAACATGCCAATCTGCCGCGCCGAGGTCGCAATGAGCTTGCCCACCAGAATGCCCTCCATCTGGCTGCGGTCGTACACCGTCAGCCGCTTCCAGCGGCGAATGGGCTCGGCCACTTCCTGGGGGGAGGCGCCTTTCTGGATGCGCACCAGCACGGCGTTGACGGCGCTGTTGTTCGTCTGTGACGCGACCACGGCATCGAGCAGCCCTGGCACACCCGGGCGATTGAACGCCGGGTTGGCCTCGGTGCGGCGGCGCTGCATGAGGATGGCGTCGTTGTCCTTCAAAAACTGCGCCTCCTGTGCATCCTTGAGGGGGATGAACACCATGGGGTCGCCGCTGGAAGACACCATGCGCCGCGTGAGCCCCACCACCGTGTAGTGGTTGCGGCGGATGGTGAGCACATCACCCAGCGCAAAGCCCGAAGCCGCATCGGCCACGGCCTCGTAATGCCCGCGTGTGATGTGGCGCCCCGCCACCAACTGCGATGGCCAGCCTGGCACACCTGGCTCGCCCGCGGTAATGCCCACCACCATGGCGCGCACGTCTCGCCCGCCCTGCGCCACCTGCATGGTCAGGTAGGTGATGTTGGCCGCCTCTGCCACACCCGGCATGGTGCGCAGGCTGCGCCAGATGTCGTCAGGGATGCTCGACGACTCGGCGTACGGGCCCAGCGTGTCTTTTTGCACCACCCACAGGTCAGCGCCGCTGTTGTCCAGCAGCACCCTGCCGTCGTCCACCATCCCCCGGTAGACGCCGGCCATGGTCAGCGTCACCCCAATGAGCAGCCCCAGGCCAATGCCCGTGAAGATGAATTTGCCCCAGGCGTGCAGAATGTCGCGGCCTGCCAGGCTGATCATGGCGCTCTCCCGGCCAGTCGCTCGACCACGTGGATGCGGCTCTTGGTCGTGAGCGCTTTCTCGCTGTACACCACCACCTTGTCGCCTTCGGCCACGCCACTGTGCACCTGCACCAAACCCTCCAGATCGGAGCGGCCCAGGGTGACGGGGACAAACTCCAGCCCATCACCCGCCAACTTCCAGACGCCGCGCACCCCATCCACCGTACGGATGGCCGCATTGGCCAACGTGAGCGACTGTGGCAGCTCTGGCAGCTGGACGGTGATTTCGGCCAGTTCACCCAGCGGTGGCAGCACAGCAGGCGGGGCATTGAAAACAATTTTGGCCAGGGTTTCTTCCGTCACTGCGTCGGCGCGCGGCTCCACACGCAGCACCCGCCCGGCCAAGGCCGCGCCGCGCCGCGAACGCAGCACCACTTGCGCAGGCAAATCAGCAGCCAGGCCCTGGGCGCTGATCTGGTCAAAGCGTGTATTGATCCACAGGCTGCCCGGGTCTATGACCTCGATCACCGCCTGCCCGGCCACCACGGTGGAGCCCGGCTCGGCCTCGCGCCCGGTGACCAAGCCCGCAACCGGTGCCAGCAGCCGCAGGCTGCCGCGCTGGGCGCGCAGGGCCTGCGCTTCGGCACGCAAACGAGCCACATCCTGGCGGCTGGCGGCCAGGGCCGTTTCGGCCAATTCCCATTCTTGCTGCTTGGTGGCAGTGATTTCTTCACTGGTACCCCGTGCCTCCAACAACTGCGCGTAGCGGCTGGCCTGCGCCTGGGCAAACTGTTGTTTGGCCTGCGCTTGGCGCAATGCGGCTTCAGCGCTGTGGATAGCAGCTTGCTGGGCCTGGATGCGCTCGTCCAAGTCCACGGGGTCGATCTCACCGAGCACCTGCCCGGCCTTGACCGTATCGCCCACCTGCACATCCACCCGCTTGACGCGCCCCGCAAACGTCGGGCCAATACGGTAGGTGTAGCGCGCCTGCACCGTGCCAATGCCCGGCACTGCCGGTGCTACGCTGCGGTTTTGCACCTGCGCGACCGTCACAGCCACCGGCGCCAGCGGCCCAGAGCGCAAGACCACATACAAAAACAAAAGCGTCAAAGGCACGACTACCGCTAGCAGGGTCAGGGTGCGACGTTGAAACTTCGGGAAACTCATGCCTGCCTCCTGATACCTGTACTGAAAATATGAAACACTCCAGGTGCATCGCGGCGTATGCGCTCTACATCGCCCATCAATAAGGACTGCATGACCAAACCCTGGATGCTGCCGATGAACAGCACAGCGGCAGCGTCCACATCCAGGTCAGCGCGCAGCTCCCCGCGTGCGACCCCGTCTTGCAGCAGGCCGCGCAGGCGCTGGCCGTAGTGCTGCACCAGGGTTTGCACCATTTTTTTGGGCAGGGTTTGGCCTGGGCGCTGCAGCTCGCCAAACAGCATCCGCGGCACACCAGGGTGCTCGGCCACAAAACCAGTGTGCGCCAAAAACACCGCTTGCAGCGCAGCCAAGGGCGTAGGCGCAGCGGCCATGGCGGAATCAACCCGCGCCAACAATTGCTCGCTCACCCATGCCATCACGGCTTCCAGGATGGCTTCTTTGCTTGGGAAATGCCGAAACAAAGCCCCTTGCGTCACGCCCATGCGCTGCGCAATGGCGGTGGTGGAAATATCACTGGGGTTTTGTTCGGCGGCCAGTTCCACCACCGTTTGCACAGTGACAGCACGGCGTTCGTCAGCGCTGAGGTATTGGGCGGGTTCGTTCATTTTTGAAAGATAGTAACTTATTACTATCTTAGCTATAGATTCCGAAAACCGCCAGCACAAGCGCCAAAACCATGGTTGCAACAGGGCTGGGCACGGCCAGAGGCGACCAAAACCAGTGACAAAGAGAGTGCAACAGCTTGCAACCGTGCTCCGGCGGAACGGCGGTATCGGGCAACGCAAGGTAATATCCCGCCTTCCGTAGCGCACACCTGCAGCATGCCCTTGGGCCTGCGTTCGCCAAACCATGCATTTTTCTGCCCCTGCCGCCCTGCCCCGCGCTTTTGCAGCGCTTACCGCCGCTGTCGCCAGCGCTCTGTTGGCGGCCTGCGGCAGCACGCCACTACCGCCATGGCCCGACCGCAACGATGCTGCGCACAAGCCCCCTGTACGCACCATTCCCCCGCCGGGCCGGGCCGTACCGCCGCCCCTGGGCACGCAGGCCCAGCCAGGGGTGGTGCCGCCCGCACCAGCGCAGCGCCCGCTTGAAACGGCCCGCTCCGCCCCCGTCAATCGCCTGGCCGTGGTGCCGCAATCGGGCACACTGCTCGACCTGCCCTATGGCCCCGCCGTGGCGGCGCGGTTTCCTGACCCCGCCATCCTGTACCACACGCCAGGGCTGGAAGCCAACCGCCGCGCCTTTACCACCAATGCAGAAATCGGCCAGTGGCTTGGCGCCCTGGCCCGCCAGCCCGTACCCAGCCAAACCCGCACCGAGCTGCTGGCACTGGGCCCATCGCAACGGGGCGCCCCCATCCATGCGCTGGTGCTCACCCAGGCCCGCAGCACCCAGCCGCAAGCGTTGGCAGACGGCAAACGCCCCACGGTGCTGCTCATAGGCCAGCAGCATGGCAATGCGCCAGCATCGAGCGAAGCCCTGCTGGTGGTGGCGCAAGAATTGGCACAAGGCCTGCTGGCCCCGCTGCTGGAGCGCATCAACGTCATCATCGTCCCCCGCGCCAACCCCGATGGGGCCGAGGCCAACACCCCGGCCACGCAAGACGGCACCGATCTGGCGCAAGACCACCTTTTGCTCAGCACCCCCGAAGCCCGCGCCCTGGCCCTGCTGGTGCGCGACTACCGCCCCGCGCTGGTGGTCAGTGGCGACGAATACCCCGCCGGCGGGGCCGTGCTGGCCCAGTTTGGCGGCCTGGAGCGGCACGACGCCCACTTGCTCTACGCCACCACGGGCAATGTGCACGAATTCATCACCAAAGCTGCGCGCGAATGGTTCCACCAGCCCATGGTGGAAGATCTGCAAAAACTGGGCTTGAGCGTGGAATGGGCGCACCAGCCATCGGCCGCACCGGACGAGCGCCGCATGGTGATGGGCAGCGTAGACCCCGACAGCGGGCGCAACCTGCAAGGGCTTAAAAATGCCATCAGCCTGAGCGTGGCCAGCCGTGGCGTGGGCCTGGGGCGCACGCACATCCAGCGCCGTGTGCACACCCAGGTCAATGCCGTAGCCACAGCCTTGCGCAGCGCCGCAGAGCGCGCTGCCCGCCTGGACCAGGTGCGCAGCTATGTTGAGCGCGAAACCCGCGCCCAGGCCTGCCGCGATAAGGTGCTGGTGCAAACCAGCCCCACCCCGGAAACCCGCGACCTGACCTTGTTGAGCCCCGAAACGGGAGAAGACATGGTGCTGCGCGTGGATTGGGACAGCAACCTGCAACTGCGCCCGGTGCAGCAACGCGCACGCCCCTGCGGCTACTGGCTGGCCGCAGCTGCCCAGCCTGCCGTGGAACGCCTGCGCATGCATGGCCTGCAAGTGCTGCAAGTGGCCGAAGCCGGCGCAGTGCTGGCCGAAGCCTCTGCCCCCGATGGCGCAGCCCGCCCCCAGCGCAGCGCCATCGACGTGCCCGCAGGCAGCTACTACGTGCCCCTCAACCAGGCCTTCTCTGCGGTGGCCGTGGCCGCATTGGAAAACGGCACGCCTTTCGGTTTTCAGGGCATCGGCCTGATCGAGCGCCCCGAAGACGTGGTGCGCGTGATGGCTTCGCCCAGCCTGGTGTTTGAAGAGCTTGAGTAAGGCCGCCCAAGCACCGCCAGCATCCCGGAAAATGGCCCATACCCGGGTATGATCCTGGGCCTTGGCGCCACCATACCTGCCCGTAGCTCAACTGGATAGAGCAATTGCCTTCTAAGCAATAGGTCGGGGGTTCGAGTCCCTCCGGGCAGGCC
>CAZRFF010000083.1:0-8397 GCA_964599265.1 uncultured Simplicispira sp.
CCACGCCCCGGCCGGCGCCACGCCCGACGTGACCGACCCCCTGTGGGAGCGCCTGCTGACGGGCGAGGCGAACATCCACATCAAGACCCTGAGCTTCCAGCTCCTGCTGACCAAGCTGCGCCAGCAGGTCAGCATGCAGCAGAGCGACGAGGTGAAGCTGATGAAGCTGCGCGAACTGCACCGCTACGTGGAGCGCAACGAGCGCAGCCTGGGCCACGAGCTGAACCAGTTCAGGGAACTGGCGCGCGCGGAGTCCGCATGAGCAGGCTGGAGCAATTGCTGGTCGACCCGGAAACCGCCGCCGGCATGATCCAGAGCGGCGCCACGCTGGCGATCGCCGGCGACGAGGACCTGCTCGCCGCATTGCCCTGCGGCAACTGGATAGGCGGCACCATCGCCTACTTCATGGGGCAGGACGGCGGCACGACCACGCGCGAGCGGCTGCTGGTCACCCCGCTGCCCGGCGGCGCCGGCCTGGCCCCGTCCATCAAGCTGTACGACATGGCCACCCTCACCCAGGTCTGCGCGGACGCGCCGGCCAACGGCTACAGCGTCATCATCCTTCCGGCCTTCTCCGACGTGCACGCCGAGTATGCGGAGCATGCCTCCCACTACGACGAGATGTTCATGAAGCCGCTGGTGGGCTGGGTATCGGGCATCCACCTGGACGACATGGGCCGCCGCACCCCCAAGGTGCGCGACGGGCGCACGGGAGTCCTGCACGGCGACCAGGCGGTGGTGGCGCACGTCCCGCTGCCCAACCACGTCAGCGCCCAGGTCCACATCGTGAACCTGTTCACCCAGGGCGGGGGCGACACGATCGAATTCCCCGAGGGCGGGTTCGAGGCCTCCACCTGCCTGGTGAACGGAAAGCCCACGTCGCTGGTGCAATACCTCAAGCGCCTGCGGCACGACGCCCGGCTGCCCCTGGTGGCCGACTACAGCGGCGCGCTCATCAACGTCAGCCTGAAAACCGTGGACGAGGCCAGGGACAAGGTCGAGTTCTACGGCCCCGTCTTCCCCCGGGTGGCCTACCAGTTGGCGGCGCCCTTTTCCGGCGACTACGAAACCTCCTTCGCCGCCGCCATCGCCGGCCTGCCGCCGGCGGACTTCTCCTGCAACTGCATACTGAATTACCTGTATTGCGGGTTGGAGGGCAAGAGTACCGGGCAGGTCACAGGGCCCATGACTTTCGGCGAGATCGCCTATGTGCTGTTGAACCAGACCATGGTTCAACTCACGTTGGAGGCGCATCCGTTCTGACTCAGATGCTTTTCAGTGCGCTCCCGCCGTTGCCTTGCAGCGGCTTCAACCACCGAACAAATCCTGCCCCTGCCGCGCCGGAGCCGCCACGCCCAGGTGGCGGTACGCTGCCAGCGTGGCCATGCGGCCGCGCGGGGTGCGTTGCAAAAAGCCCTGCTGGATGAGGTAGGGTTCGATCACGTCCTCGATGGTGCCGCTTTCTTCGCCAATGCTGGCGGCAATGTTGTCCAGCCCCACGGGGCCGCCGTCAAAGCGGTGGATGACCGCCTCCAGGAGTTTTCTGTCCATCACGTCAAAGCCCTGCGGGTCCACGTCGAGCAGGGTCAGTGCGCGTTGGGCAATGTCCAGGGTGATGTGGCCGGTGCCTTTTACGTCGGCATAGTCGCGCACGCGGCGCAAAAGCCGGTTGGCAATGCGCGGGGTGCCGCGCGAACGGCGGGCCACTTCCATGCTCGCATCGGGGTCGATGGGGGCCTGCATCAGGCCGCTGGAGCGGGTGACGATGCGTGAAAGTTCTTCGGGCGTATAAAACTCCAGCCGCGCGACGATGCCGAAGCGGTCGCGCAGCGGGTTGGTGAGCATGCCGGCGCGCGTGGTCGCCCCCACCAATGTGAAGGGCTGCAGGTCGAGCTTGATGCTGCGCGCAGCCGGTCCCTCGCCGATCATGATGTCGATCTGGTAGTCCTCCAGCGCGGGGTAGAGGATTTCTTCCACCACGGGCGAAAGGCGGTGAATCTCGTCGATGAAAAGAACGTCGTTTTTCTCCAGATTGGTCAGCAGCGCCGCCAGGTCTTTGGGTTTTTCCAGCACCGGGCCGCTGGTCTGGCGCAGGTTGACGCCCAGCTCGGCAGCGATGATGTGGCTGAGCGTGGTCTTGCCCAGGCCGGGCGGGCCGAACAGCAGCACATGGTCCAGGGCCTCGGAGCGTTTTTTGGCCGCCCCGATGAAAATCTCCAACTGCTCACGCGCCTTGGCCTGGCCCACGTATTCATCGAGCAGCTTGGGGCGCAGGGCGCGTTCCAGCGCTTCTTCCTGCGCGCCCACGGGGGCGGCAGACACCATGCGCTGGGTGGGTGCGGGGGCGAAATCGTCGGTGTGGATGGTCACGTTGCAAAGCAGCTGTACGCCGCGAAAATAGGGGCCGATGCGCGTATGCAGGCGATTTTTGCATACCGGGCTCAGGTGCCATAATGCCTGCCAATATTCGACTCCAGCTGGCGGGGTGCCAGCTTGTTTTTTGCCTGGAAGGAATGGAATGAAGTACCGCTACTGGATGGGTCTTGTTGCGTCGGTGTGCCTGATCAATGCTGCCCATGCTGATCTGCTGAACATCAGTACGAACTCACTGGAATCCTCCACAGAAGAGGCGGTTGCCTGCACCATCATCGGAACGACCGGTGCGACCTACCAAGGTTACAAAGTGCTGGTGGCGTTTTCTGAAGCAATGGGCTCAGGCGCCAATCCGACCATGCGCGTGCAATCGCTTCGATCGAACATCGTGTACACCAACGACGACTGGCAAGGCATGCAATACCTCAATGGCCAGACGCTTGGAACCGGCGCTGCGATAGCGGGCATTTACACCAACGGCGTGGGGCGCACGCCCAACGCGGCCACGGACTCCGGCATCCTGACCCTGTTCGCACCCGGTGATGCCGTCTGCGCCTACTCCAAAGACGTCAGCAGCACCAATCTGCAGAAGGTCAGCATCGCCCTGACGGACATTACCGACAAGGTTCTGGCAACCAAGAACCTCACCACCGCAGAGGCGTTCACACTCCAGAAGTGGCTGCCCTCCCGCTGAGGGATGGGGCCGGGGCCCGGTGGTGAGCACCCCGGGCCCCGGGTTCTGCGCCTGTCAGTTGCTGCGCAGGGATTGCAGGATGCGGACAATATTGTCCAGCGCAGCAATACCTCCTCCGCCCGACGGGGGGGTGGCCTGCCCGCCCAGCCAGTTCTTCAACCCTTGGGCGTACGACACGTCAAAGCGGCCATAGTAGTCCATCGCTCCCTTGCCCGTGCAGGATGCCCCGCCGCCGTACAGGTTGCCCACCACATAGCGGCCATCGCCCGAAAAAATCGCCGAGCCGCTGCTGCCCCCCTGGGTGGTGCCCGAGCTCCAGCCCACCATGTAGAAATTGCCGGTGTTGCCCACGCAACCGAACTGGTTGCCCTCGGTGGCCACGCAGTTGGTCTGCCCGGCAATTTGGCCCTTACTGATCTTGAGCATGTCCCCAGCGGGGTGGTGCAATCCCACGACGGCGGTGTTGCTCGCCAATGTCGAACCGGAAGCATCCCAACCCGCAAAATAGGCGCCCGCGGGCGCTGGCTCGTTCAGGCGCAGGAGAGCCACGTCCGTATTGGCGCTGGCGTACAAAAGCGTGGCGCCGTTGGCAAGCTTTACCGTATTGCTGGACAAGGCGCGCGAATTGCATCCCGATGCGCGATAGAACCAATCCGTCTGCAGCGTGGATGCCGCGGCCTGCGTGGAAATGCAATGGTTGGCGCTCAAAAAGTACGGTGTACCCGAGCCTTTCACATCGTTGAGCAGGGTGCCGCTGCAGGCGTAGCTCTGGCCCCCTGAGGTGAACAGCATGCGGGCCACCGCATTGCTCTGCGTGGCAAAGCCGCTGTCGCACACGGCATCCAGGTTGCAGGACTCCGATTGGTTGATCTTGGCATGTACCGTGCCGCTTGCGCCAGGATCCAGTTCGGCAAAGATGTGCGAAACCGTGGGCACTGCAACTTGCACCAAATCGGTTGCCACGCCTGCGGGCAGTTCAATTTCCAGCGTCACTTCGTCCGATCCGAAGTCCGGAGTCCACCAGGTGCGCGCCTCAGCGCTGTCCCCCGCGGCCTGGGTGTTGCGCAGCACGTGGAGCAGCACTTCTTTGCCGCTGATCTGGAACACGGTATCCGGCCGTGCCTGGCTGTAGACGCGCAGTACGGCAACCTCTGGCAAGGATGCGACCTGCACCCCCAACCGCAGGCCCAGCGCCTCCTGGGCGGTAATGCTCAGTGCGGCCACCTGCCCGCCGGTGGTACTCCGGCCCCACCGCAGTTGCTGCTGCACCTGGTCCACCGTGGCCGATGCCGGAACGGAACGCGCCTCGCCGACCATGCGAGGCCCCGGCAGGGCCGGTGCCAACTCCGCCTTGCTCGACTGCAGCACACCGAGCGCGATGCGGGCGGGCACTGGCAGCCCCTCCACCGAACGCGTTTTCACGCTGGCTGCCGCAGCCGTGCTGCCTGTTGCCTGCTGCGCCACCATGCCCTCCGCCCGCATCACCGGCGTGGCAGCCGATTCGGCGGAGGTCTGACCCTCTCCACCGCACCCTGAAAGGGCCGCACCCAAAAGCACCAGGCTTGCGCCGCTCCATTTGTTCCAATTCTTACGCATTGTTGCCTTCATTTTTGACAATAACCAACGGTTTTCACCTCGCCAGCGCCTTCAGCGCCAGCTTGATTCCCTCGCTGACCGCGACATCTCCAGGTAAAGCCTTGAGCGCAGCCGCCGCCTCCTTGTCGTTGTACCCCAAAGCGAGCAAAGCTTGAAGAATATCGCCCTGCGCTCCACTGGCCTGCGCAGGGCTTGAGGCACCCAAACCACCGCCCAATTTGCCCTTGAGTTCCAGCAACAGGCGCTCGGCCGTCTTCTTGCCGATGCCCGGCACCTTGACCAGGCGCCCCGCCTCCTGCAAAACCACGGCCTGGGTCAGGTCGTCCACGTCCATGCCGCTGAGGATGGACAGCGCCGTGCGCGGGCCCACGCCCGAAATCTTGATCAACTCGCGAAACGCCGCACGCTCGCGCGCCGTGGCGAAGCCGTACAGCAGCTGCGCATCCTCGCGCACGATGAATTGCGTGACCAGGCTCACTGTGTCGCCCACGGCGGGCAGGTTGTAGAAGGTGCTCATGGGCACCAGCACCTCGTAGCCCACGCCGTGGCAGTCCACCAGCACCTCGGGCGGGTTCTTCTCCAGCAGGGTGCCGGTCAATTTGCCTATCATTGGTGTCCTTTTCAGCCCCAGGGGCCTGCGTTGGCAGGCATTATCCGCGTGATCCTGCGCCACACTTTCACCCCCCACAACAACACCCGTTTGTCGCACCTGTGCGGCCCGGCCGATGTGCACCTGCGCACCATCGAAGCGGCCTTGCAAGTCAATATTGCCCACCGGCACGAGCAGTTCAAGGTCGATGGCTCCAAGGCCAGCGCCACGCGCGCCATGGAGGTCTTGCAAGCGGTGTACGAATTGGCCGAGCGCCCCATCAGCGAGGCGCAATTGCAACTGATGCTGGCAGGCGATGCCGCCATGGATGCGGAGGCCGAGGGCGGCCCGCCGCCGCTCAACACCCGACGCGCCGACCTGCGCGCGCGCACGCCCAACCAGGTGCGCTACCTGGAGAACATTGCCGCACACGACATCACCTTTGGCATAGGCCCCGCCGGAACGGGCAAGACCTATCTGGCCGTGGCCTGCGCGGTGGATGCGCTGGAGCGCGCCAGCGTGCAGCGCATCGTGCTCACGCGCCCGGCGGTGGAGGCCGGCGAGCGCCTGGGTTTTTTGCCCGGCGACCTGGCGCAAAAGGTGGATCCGTACCTGCGCCCGCTGTACGACGCGCTGTACGACCTGATGGGCTACGACAAGGTGCAAAAGGCCTTCGAGCGCAATGCGCTGGAGATTGCGCCGCTGGCCTTCATGCGCGGGCGCACGCTCAACCACGCCTTCATCATCCTCGACGAAGCGCAGAACACCACGCCGGAGCAGATGAAGATGTTCCTCACGCGCATCGGCTTTGGCTCCAAGGCCGTGGTCACGGGCGACGTGAGCCAGATCGACCTGCCCAAGGGCACGCCCAGCGGCCTGATCGACGCCGAGCGCGTCTTGCGGCGTGTCAAAGGCATTGCCACCACGCACTTCACCAGCGCCGACGTGGTGCGCCACCCGCTGGTGGCACGCATCGTGGATGCCTACGACGCGCAGCGCAAGCAGCGCGGCGGTGCAGATTGAACACCGCCAACTCCCAATTTAATAGCTGCTTGCGCTTACCCATCGGGCGCTGGAGGCCAAAATGGCTTTAAACCACCTCAACCTCTCCCTGCAGTTTGCCCGTGGTGACGCTACTGCGGCCCACCGCGCCGTGCTGCCGCGCCACAAGGTGGCGCGCTGGATCCGCCACGCCCTTGCCGTAGATGCCGAAATCACCGTGCGCATCGTCGGCGAGGACGAAGGCCGCCAGCTCAACCGCGACTATCGGCACAAGGACTACGCCACCAACGTGCTGACCTTCGACTACCAGCAAGACCCCACCGTGCTGGCCGATCTGGTGCTGTGCGCCCCGGTGGTCGAGCGCGAGGCGCGCGAGCAAAACAAGACGCTGGAAGAACACTACGCCCACCTGCTGGTGCACGGCGCCCTGCACGCCCAGGGCTGGGACCACGAAACCGGCGAAGAAGACGCACGGGAGATGGAGGCCTACGAAACGGCCATCATGCAAGAACTGGGCTTTGCCGACCCTTACGCCCCTTGACCCGCACTGCACTTCCACCACCGTTTGGGCAAAACACCTTTGCCCAAAACCCGTCGGCCGACGCGCCTAAGATCGGCCCATGTTCGACACCGTCCTGCTCCTTGCCGCCGCCTTCGTGGCCGGCGCGCTCAACGCCGTCGCCGGGGGCGGCAGTTTCTTGACCCTGCCGGCGCTGGTCTTTACCGGCATGCCGCCCGTGGCCGCCAATGCCACGGGCACGGTGGCGCTGCTGCCGGGCTATATGGCGGGGGCCTGGGGGTTCCGTGAAGACATGGCGCCGCCGCCGGGCTTGTCCCTGCGGGCGGTGGTGGCGCTCTCGCTGGTGGGGGGCTCGTTGGGCGCGGCACTACTGCTGTTCACGCCCGATGCCACTTTTCGCAAAATCGTGCCCTGGCTTTTGCTGGCCGCTACTGCTTTGTTCGCCCTGGGGCCGCAGTTGCGCCAGTGGGCGGGCGCCACCAGCCATGGGCCGGCACCGGCCTGGAAGGCGGGGCTGGGCATGCTGGCCGTGGCGGCGTATGGCGGTTACTTCAACGGCGGCCTGGGCATTTTGCTGCTGGCCCTGTTCGGCCTGCTGGGGCAAACCCAGCTCAACGCCATGAACGGCATGAAGAACCTGGTCTCGGCCCTGCTCACCGCCATTGCCGTGGCCATTTACGCCGCGGGCGGCATCGTGCACTGGCAAGAAGCCCTGGTGATGATGCTGGCCGCCACGGCGGGCGGCTATGGCGGCGCGCGCGTGGCGCGCCAGCTGCCCGCACCCGTGCTGCGCTGGGGCATTGTGGCGACGGGGCTGGTGATGGCGGGGTTGTTTTTTTGGAAGCAGTGAGACGCACCCCAATCAGAGATCGCAGCAAGCGCCTGTTTACCGCTCTGGATTGGGATGGCCGCTGGCGCTGGCAGGGTCAAAGCGCACTTCCTGGTACACATCGGCCATGGGCAGATTGAGCGCCACGCTGGCCAGCTCTACCGTCTGGTCGGCCTCAAACGGGTACAACACCCAGCGCCCCTGCCCGTCGCGCCGGAACACATCCACACTCAGGCGTTCGGCATCGATCAACGCCACCTCGCGCAGGCTGGGCAGCTTGCGGTAGCTGGCAAACTTGGCACCCCGATCGTAGGCGCTGGTGGAAGGAGAGAGGACCTCCACCACCAAGCTGGGAGTGTTTTTGTAATGGCTTTGCGCCCTGTCCTGCTCGGCGCAGGTAACGAAGACATCGGGGTAGTAAAACGCATTGTCTTCCTGCACCTGCAGCTTCATGTCGGAGATGAACACGCTGCACGGGCTGCCGCGCAGGTGCTGGCGCAGGGCCATATACACATTGCCTGCAATCGTCACATGGGCGTCCGAAGCCCCAGCCATGGCGAAGGTCTCGCCTTCAAGGTATTCGTGTTTCTGGCTTTGCTCGGCCTCCCAGTCCAGGTAGGCCTGGGCATCAAAAGGGGCTTGGTGTGCGGGCAAGTTCATGGTGCGCTCCTCGCTTTGCCTGCATTGAACCACAGTCAACCCCTTCACAGCCCCTGACACCTTCGCATTTTGCGCCACCACACTCTCGACTGAACCGGCGCCACGCCAAACAGGTAACCAATATGCTTGATAGA